>NZ_BAAAMU010000041.1:0-80965 GCF_039529435.1 Nonomuraea maheshkhaliensis | reverse complement strand
ACGGCGGCGGCTGGTCGATGGGCACGTACCTGGAGCGGGCCGCGGAGCTGAGCGCCGCGGGGCTGCCGCTCGACCTCGTGGTGCGCGACCCCGGCCAGGCCCCCGACCTGGCTCCCGGGTCGCGCCGCTTCATGATGGACCCCTCCTGGAACCCCTGGCACGACGACGGCTTCCCACCCTTCGGCGAGATCGTCGCCGCCGCGCCGCCCGTCTATGAGCAGGCCGAGGACCACCACCAGGCACTCGACCTGACCAGGCACGCCGTGGCGGTCATGGCCAAACTGGGCGGAGGCACGATCCTCGACGCGTTCACCGCCGCGACGCCGATCATCGGCCTGGAGGGGTACGGCGAGCACGAGGATCGCAACGTGCGGTTCTGCGTTGATCTGGAGATCGGCATCACGTTCGAGACGTGGCGGGACACCGGCTTCTCGCTGGAACCGCTCGCGCGGATGCACCGGCGCCTGCTCGACCTGCGGGACCGGCCCCGCGACTACGCACGGGAGCTGGCCACCACGTAGATCACCCGCCACGTCGGCGACCCGGGCGTTCTCGCCGTGGTACCCCTGGCGCCGGCACCGCTCGCCGGCCTGAAACTTTCAGTTTGTTTCCGGGTGAACGCCGCGAAACCTGCCAGCAAGAGGGGCATGGGCCGCCGCTTGTCCGGGACAGAGAGAGGGCCGCGCCTTGACGGCACCTGGCCGCCTCGGATTTGCTCCGTCGCACCACCACCATGACGGAGGACAGGCAGGTGAGTGATGTTACGGGGTAGATCCATCTTCGCTGCTGTCGCGGTCACGGCGCTTCTCGTGACGGCCACCGGTGGTGCGGCGCTGAGCAGCAGCGCGACCACGTCACGCGGAGCGAGCGCCGCCGCGCCGACGCAGGGCTGTGGAAAGACTCCGACGCTCAGAAGCGGCACGCAGTCGATGCAGAGCGGTGGCCGGACTCGCTCCTTCATCTTGAGAATTCCCGACAACTACCGCAACGACAATCCCTACCGCTTGATCTTCGGGTTCCACTGGAGAGGAGGCACCGCCAACGACGTCGACTCGGGCGGGACCAGCGGATTCACCTGGTCTTACTACGGGCTCAGGCAACTGGCGAACAACACCGCGATCTTCGTCGCCCCCAGGGCCTGAACAACGGCTGGGCCAATTCCGGCGGCGAAGACCTGACCTTCGTCGACGACCTGATCAGGCTGATCGAAGCAGACCTGTGTGTCGACACCACGCAGCGGTTCGCCGGAGGTTTCAGCTACGGCGGCGGCATGAGCTACGCCCTGGCCTGCGCCCGGGCGACGGTCTTCCGCGCGGTCGCCGTCTACTCCGGCGCGCAGCTCAGCGGCTGCGCCGGCGGCACCCAGCCCATCGCCTACCTCGGGCTGCACGGTCTCAGGGACGACGTGCTCAACATCTCGCTGGGCCGCTCCCTGCGCGACACGTTCGTCAGGAACAACGATTGCACTTCCCAGAACCCTCCCGAGCCGGCACAGGGCAGCCTGAGTCACGTCGTCACCGCCTACTCGGGATGCCGAGCCGGGTACCCGGTCGTATGGGCGGCGTTCGACGGGGGTCATACCCCCGGCCCCGTGGACGGGTCCACCGCCGACGACGGCGCACGGACCTGGACCAAGGCAGTGGTGTGGAACTTCTTCAACCAGTTCCAGGGGGCACGAACGACACCACGCCACCCACCGCCCCTGCCGGGCTGACGGCCTCCGGCACCACCGCCGGCGGCACCAACCTGTCCTGGACCGCCTCCACCGACGACGTCGGGGTGAGCGGCTATGACATCCTGCGCGCACCCGGAGCCACCGGCGGCACCTTCGCCCAGGCCGGCACCTCGGCCACGACCTCGTTCAGCGACACGGGCCTGACCCCGAGCACCACGTACCGTTACCAGGTCCGCGCGCGGGACGCCGCCGGCAACCTCTCGCCGGTGTCCGACACCGTCCAGGTCACCACCAGCGGCGGCGGCACCACCGGAGCCTGCACAGCCACGCCGACCGTGCAGACCCAGTGGGGTACCGGGTACGTGATCCAGCCGCTGACGGTCACCAACACCAGTACCTCGACGATCAACGGTTGGACGGTCACGTTCACGCTCCCGGCCGGGCACACGCTGACCGGCTCGTGGAACGCCACCGTCACCACCAGCGGGCAGACCGTCACGGCCAGGAGCATGAGCTTCAACGGCACGCTGGCCCCCGGAGCCGGCACCACCAGCCTCGGCTTCCAGGCCGGCCGTCCCGGCGGCGACACGGCCCTGCCGTCCGGATACGCCTGCACCAGCCCGTGAACGACATCCAGACGATTTCCGATAGGGGAAAGGCCGTCACCATCTCTGCTCCGGAGTCAGGACGTGCCGGGTCCGGTCCCCGAGCCAGGCCGCTTCGAGGATCGCGGTCAGGCTGGCGGTGTCGGTCGGGCCCGGATGGTTCTGGATCAGGCGGGTGACACCGCCGGCCATCTCCGCGAAGCGCGGGAGGTCGGCGCGTGCCACGCCGATGTCCGCCAAGGTAGGAGGGATGCCGATGCCGGCGAGGAGCCCGTCGAGCCAGGTGAGGAACGTCTCCGCGGCCTCGTCCTCCGAGGCGCCGGTCACGTCGAGCCCGCACACCCCGGCCAGGATGGCCAGCCGGTCACCGATGGCGTCCCTGGCCGCGTCCAGCGCGTAGGGCAGCAGCAGCCCGACGCCCAGGCCGTGCGGTGTGTGGGTGGCTGCGCCGATGGGGTACTGGAGGGCGTGCGGAGCCGCGTTGCCCGCGTGGGCGAAGGCGAGCCCGGCCAGCATGGACCCGTAGGACATGTCCGCGCGCGCGTCCTTGTCGCCTCCGTCCCTGACGACCTGGGGCAGGCTGCGGGCGATCCGCTCCGCGGCCAGGAGCGCGTAGTGATCGGTGATCGGGTTGCGGCCGAGGAAGACCTGCTCCACCGGATCGCGCGGTCCGTGGGGCCGGGGCCGCGCGGTGTAGCTCTCCACCGCGTGGCAGAACGCGTCGATGCCGGAGTGGGCGGTCACGGTCGCCGGGCAGGTGTAGGTGAGCTCGGGGTCGACGATGGCGAAGTCGGGCACGATGTGGACGCTGGAGACCCCCACCTTCAGCTCGCGGTCCGGGTCGGTCAGCACCGAGACGGGCGTGAGCTCGGAGCCGGTGCCCGACGTCGTCGGGATCGCGACGAGCGGAATCGTCGGCCCCGGCACCTTCGACTCGCCGTAGAAGTCGCGCGGCGTCCCACCGTGGCATCGGATGACGCCGACGATCTTGGCGAGGTCGATCACCGTGCCGCCTCCGATGGCGAGGATGACGTCGGCGTCCACCTCTGCGGCGGCCGAGACGGCCAGGGCGACGTCGGTGAGCGGCACGTCCGGAGTCGCGTCGGCGAACACCTCGACGGCTTCGACCTTCTCCCGTACGGCGGCCACGATCTCGGCCACGCCCGGCTGCCCCAGAAGAACCCGGTCGGTCACGATGAGGACGCGCGAGCCGCACTCGGCCACCACGCGTGGAATGTTCTGCGCGACCCCTTCGCCCACGATCAGCTGGCGTGGTCCGCGGACGGTCTCAAGCATGTCGGTGCCTCTCTGGAACGTCGGCGGTGATGTGCTGGACCCCCGGGTTCCGGCGGATCCGTGCCGGTCACGGCAGGTCGATCGCCGCGTAGGTGACGTCGAGGTACTCGAGGATGCCCTCGTGCGACCCCTCCTTGCCGATCCCGGACTGATTCACGCCTCCGAACGGAGCCGACGGGTCCGAGATCAGGCCACGGTTGACGCCGACCATCCCCGTCTCCAGCCCCTCGGCGAACCGGAGCGCCCGCCGGAGGTCACGGGTGAAGACGTATCCGGCCAGGCCGTGCTCGGTGTCGTTGGCCTGCGCCATCACCTCGTCGTCGGACGTGAACGAGATGATCGGCGCCACCGGGCCGAAGATCTCCGTCCGCAGCATCCGGGCGTCTTCGGGCACGTCGACGAGGACCGTGGGCGGGTAGAAGTGGCCCGGCCCGTCCGGACGCTCGCCGCCCACCAGGACACGGGCGCCGCGATCGACCGCGTCGGCGACGAGCTCGTCGAGCTTGGTGACCGCCGCCTCGTCGATCAACGCCCCGACGTCCACGCCGTCGTCGAGACCGTGGCCCACCGAGAGCGCGCCCATCCGCTCGGTGAAGCGCGCCGTGAACTCCTCGCGCACCGGCTCCTCGACGTAGATCCGGTTGGCCGCGATGCAGGACTCCCCGATGTTGCGCATCTTGGCCACCATGGCGCCGTCGAGCGCGACGTCCAGGTCCGCGTCGGCACACACGATCAGGGCCGCGTTGCCGCCCAGTTCCATGGAGGTGCGCAGCACGTTGTCCGCCGCCTGTCGCAGCAGCAGCCGCCCGACCTCGGTCGACCCGGTGAACGACAGCTTGCGGGTCCGGCGGTCGGCCAGCAGCGCTGAGACCACCTCGCCGGCCCGCTCGGTGGTCACGACGTTGACGACGCCCGGGGGAACGCCGGCCTCCTCCATGATGCGGGCCAGGAACAGCATGGTGAGTGGCGTCTGGGCGGCCGGCTTGGTGATCGTCGTGCAGCCCGCCGCCAGCGCGGGAGCGATCTTGCGGGCACCCATGGCCAGCGGAAAGTTCCAGGGCGTCACGAAGACGCACGGTCCGACCGGCTTCGGCACGGTGAGGATGCGATATCCGCCGGCGGGAGCCGTGTTGTAGCGTCCCTCGACCCGCACCGCCTCCTCGGCGAACCAGCGGAAGAACTCGGCGCCGTAGGCCACCTCTCCCCTGGCCTCGGCGAGCGGCTTGCCCATCTCGAGCGTGATCAGCCGGGCGACCT
The DNA here is from genome assembly GCF_039529435.1 of Nonomuraea maheshkhaliensis. Classification (NCBI taxonomy): domain Bacteria; kingdom Bacillati; phylum Actinomycetota; class Actinomycetes; order Streptosporangiales; family Streptosporangiaceae; genus Nonomuraea; species Nonomuraea maheshkhaliensis. The sequence continues at coordinate 76,132 of NZ_BAAAMU010000041.1, read as the reverse complement.
CCTCGGATCGCCCGATCAGTGCCCGGTACGTCGCGGTCAGCAACTCCGACCGTTGTCGCGGCGGGGTCGCCGCCCACTCCGCCATCGCCGCGCTCGCCGCGTCCAGGGCGGCGAGCCCGTCGGCGACGCCGGCGTCCGCCACCTCGGCGATGGTCTTGCCGGTGGCCGGGTCCTCGACGGCGAAGGTGGCTCCGCCGGCGGCGTCGCGCCAGGCGTCGCCGATCCGCAGCCGCCGGTGCTCGGGGGCCAGGACGTTCATCGGGTCACTCATCGCGCCGCCTCCTGTGAAGTTCTCGATGCGCCACCGATCACCTTCCGGCTTCGGACAGCGCCAGCCCGGTGCCCGCATCGAACAGGTGCGCACGGTCCAGGTCGACCGTGACGAGCAGCCGCTCGCCCGGCGTACCGGTGACGGTGGTCCGTGCCTTGACCTTGAGGATCTCCGTCCCCACCCGGACGTCGACCACCGTCCGGTCACCGAGCGGCTCAAGGCCGTAGAGCTCACCCGGCACCGACGCGTCCCCCCGCCGCTCGACGGACAGGTCCTCCGCGCGCACGCCCAGCAGCAGCGGGCGACCGTCCTCGGCCGTGGTCCAGCGGGGCCGCGGCAGCGTCCAGCCTTCCGCCCCGACCAGACGATCTCCCTCGGCGTGGCAGGCGAGCAGGCTGATCGGCGGGCTCCCGACGAATCCCGCGACCCACTGGTTGGCCGGACGCTCGTACACTTCGGCCGGCGTTCCGGTCTGCTGCACCTTTCCCTCCTTGAGCACCGCGACCTGGTCGGCCATGGACAGGGCCTCGACCTGGTCGTTGGTGACGTAGACGAAGGTCGCTCCGAGGCTGCGGTGGATGCGGGTGAGCTCGGTGCGCATCTCGACGCGGAGCTTGAGATCGAGGTTCGTCAGCGGCTCGTCCATGAGGAACGCGCGTGGGTGACGGACCAGCGCCCGGGCCAGGGCGACCCGCTGCATCTCGCCGCCCGACAACTGCGCCGGACGACGCTGCAGCAGCCGTTCGATGTGCAGCAGGCTCGAGATCCGCTCGACGGCGGCGGCGATCTCGCTCGCGGAACAGCGGCGTGCCCGCAGCGGCGAAGCGATGTTCTCGTACGCCGTGTGCCTGGGGTAGAGGGCGTAGTTCTGGAAGACCATGGCCAGGTCGCGTGCGGCCGGGGCGTCACCGGTCGCGTCCCTCCCGTCCAGATGCACCGATCCGGCGTCGAGCTTGTCCAGGCCGGCGATCGCGCGCAGGGTCGTCGTCTTGCCCGCCCCGGAGGGTCCGAGCACGACGAAGAACGATCCGTCCGGAACGTCCAGCGTCACCCCGTCCAGGGCCTGGACCTTGCCGAAGGACTTGCGCAGCCCGCGCACCGCCACGGTTCCCATCAGGCCACCAGCTCTTCCGTGTGCACGTCGTAGACCGCCGGGGTCCCGCCGGTGTGCCGCAGCCCGACCGGTGCGTCAGCGGCGAAACGGACGGTCGGCGGCATCCGCACCCGTACGTCCCTCTGTCCGCCGTGGTCGACCACGTAGATGATCTCGTCGCCGAGCCACTCCGCCGAGACCACGCGGGCCGGGACCGAACGTTCCGCCTGTGGTTCGGTGACTTCCAGCGCCTCCGGCCGGACGCCCGCGACCAGGCGGCGGTCGCGCGGCAGGCCCGGCGGTGGCGTGAGGACCAGTCCGCCCTGACCGCGCAGCTTCCCGTCGGCCACCTCCACCTCGATCAGGTTCATCGGCGGGGAGCCGATGAACGCGGCGCAGAAGAGACTCGCCGGACGGTCGTAGACCTCCAGCGGCGTGCCGATCTGCTCGACGCGGCCCTTGTTGAGAATGGCGATCCTGTGGCCGAGCGACATGGCCTCGACCTGGTCGTGGGTGACGTAGACCATCGTCGTCCCCAGCTCCCCCTGCAGGTGCTTGATCTCCGTGCGCATGTCCGCTCTCAGCTCCGCGTCCAGGTTGGTGAGCGGCTCGTCCATGAGGAACGCGCGCGGCCGTCGCACCAGCGCGCGGGCGAGCGCGACGCGCTGCTGCTCCCCGCCGGACAGGCGGCGCGGCCGCCGGTCCAGGAGCGGACCGAGCCGCATCAGCCGGGCGGCCTCGTCGACCCGCTCGCGCACCTCCGCCTTGGGCAGTCCCTCGGCCCGCAGCGGGAAGGCCAGGTTGTCGCGGGTTCGCAGATGCGGGTAGAGCGCGTAGAACTGGAACACCATGGCGATGTCGCGCTCGGCCGGCGGCAGGTCGTTGACCAGCGTGTCGCCGATGCGGATGTCGCCCGTCGTCTGCCGCTCCAGGCCGGCTACGGCCCGCAGTGTGGTCGTCTTGCCGCAACCCGAAGGGCCGAGCATCACGAACAGCTCGCCGTCGCGGATGGACAGGTCCACGTGATCGACCGCGACCGTCCCGTCCGGGTAGCGCTTGTGCAGGGCGCTCACCTCGATGCCGGCCATCAGCGTCGCACCGCCCCGAGCGTCACACCGGCGACGAGGTGCTTGCGCACCAGATAGGCGAAGACGAGCACCGGCAGGGCGAACACCACGGAGGCGGCGGCCACCAGACCCCAGTCCACGGTGGTTCCGCCGATGAGGCCGGCGATGGCTGGCGGGGCCGTCCGCACGCTGTCGCTGGAGGTGAGAAAGATGGCGAACACGAACTCGTTCCACGAGAAGATGAGCGCGAAGACCGCCGTCGCGGCGATGCCGGGCAGCAGCAGGGGCAGGGTGTATCGCCAGAACGCCTGCAAGCGGGTGTAGCCGTCGAGCATGGCGGCGTCCTCGTACTCCGCGGGCACCTCGTCGACGAACCCCTTCATCATCCAGATCGTGAACGGGACGTTGAACGCGGCGTAGATGAGGATCAGGCCGAGCTTACTGTCGATGAGCCCGACCTGGCGGTACATGAGGAAGATCGGGATCACGACCACCACGGGCGGCATGAAGCGGGTGGACAGGATGAAGAACAGCTGGTCCTTCTTGGCCTTCATCGCGAAGCGCGAGTAGGCCCAGGCCGCCGGCACCCCCAGCACGGTGGCCAGCGCCGTGGAGGCCCCGGCGACCACGACGGAGTTGAGAAACGCGACGGACAGGGTCGAACGACCGCTGCCGGAGGCGACGAACACGTCCTTGTAATGGTCCATGGTGACCTTGAAGTCGAAGAACTTGGCCGGGATGGCGTAGACGTCCCGGTTCTCCTTGATGGACGTCTCGATCATCCACAGCACCGGAAAGAGCATCACGGCGGCCAGCACGGTCAGCAGCGCGACCTCCAGCGCGGAGCGGCCCCGGCCGCCGAAGCGGCGCGTGGGGGACCTCCGATCCCGGGCGGGCCGTGTGGACACGGCCTCGTCGACGGAGACGGCCATCAGTCCTCCTTGAGCTTGTTCAGGTAGCGCAGGTAGAGCTGTGTGAGGATGATGACGACGAGGATCATCAGGATCCCGTACGCCGAGGCGGTCCCGGTGTTGAAGCCCAGGAACGCGACCTTGTAGACGTGGAACGACAACGTCTCGGTGGAGACTCCCGGACCTCCGCTGGTGAGGATGTAGACGAGGTCGAACAGCCGGAAGGCCTCGATGGCCCTGAACAGCACGGCGATGAGGAGCAGTGGCCACACCAGGGGAAGCGTGATGGTGCGGAACCGGAACCACTCGGACGCCCGATCGATCGAGGCGGCCTCGTACAGGTACCGGGGAACCGCGGTGAGGCCCGCGAGTGCGATGAGCATGATGAACGGCGTCCACTGCCAGGTGTCGACCAGGATCAGGGAGATCAGGGCCGTTCGCTGCCCGGTGAGCCACTCCACCTGCCCCAGGCCGATCGAGCCGAGCATGCTGTTGACCACGCCGAACTGCGCGTCGAGCATGAACCTCCAGAACAGCCCCACCACGACCGGCGACAGCATCATCGGCACCAGGAACAGCGTGGTCAGCAGTCCTCGCCCGCGCGTGCGCCGTGAGATCAGGTAGGCGATGGCGAAACCGAGCACGGTCTGCAGGGTGACCGCGCCGACCACGTAGACCAGCGTCGTCAAGGCCCTCAGGTGAACCTGCTCAGAAGCCAGGATGGCGGTGTAGTTCCCGAACCCGACGAACTGGGCCGGCCCCCCACGGGTGGCCGAGTAGTCGGTGAAGGACAGGTACACCGCCCACAGCAACGGGAACACCGACATGGCGAGCAACAGCAGCAGCGCGGGCGAGGTGAAGGCCACGGCGAGCCCGCGGTCGCTCAGGCGGCGGGACCGGCCCGGTGCGGGCGGCGTCGCGGACGCCACCCGCCCGGGCTGGTCGGTCGTCAGGGGGGCGGAGTCACTCACAGTCCGCCGCCACCCTTGCCTCCGGCGGCGTCGAGCACGCTCTGCTGCTCCTTGGCGATGTCGTCGAGCGCCTCCTTCGGCGTCTTCGCGCCGTTGAGAGCCGCGTTCACGTTGGTGTTCTCGATGTCGACGAGGCGCGCGTACTCGGGCACGTTCCACATGTCCCGCATCCGCGGCACCGAGTCGGTGTACACCTGGTTGAACGGCGCGGCGTCGAGGAACTCGGGCGACTCCAGGGCGTCCGTACGCGAGGGCACGCCACCGGCCGCGGCCCACTTCTTCTGGATGTCGGCCTGCTCGAACCACTTCATGAAGCTCAGGGCCTCGGCCTGGTTCGCCTCGGGGGAATAGGCGGACACGTGCATCCCCATGCCGCCGAGAGGCACCAGGTTCGTCTTCTGGCTCGGCAGGGTGGCGAAACCCAGCTTGCCGAGAATCTGCTCCCGCGTGGTGCCGAGCGTCGACTGCTTCGGGTCGAGCAGGCCGCCGCTCGCGGCGATCCAGTTGAACGCGATGCAGGCCTTGCCCTGGGCGACAGCCGCGTTCACCTCGTCGATGAACCAGTTGCCTGAGCCCTTGGCGGTCAGCGGCTTCATCTTGTTGACCAGGACGTCCATCGCCTCCTGGCCCGCGGCGTCGTTGAGGACGCCGTTGATCTTGCGCGTCTTCGGGTTCCAGAGGTTGCCGCCGTAGACGCCGTTGACCGTGTTGTAGGTGACGGCCGCGGCGTCGGAGCCGTTGGCCTGGTGGAAGGCCAGTCCGCTGACGCCGGGGTTGTCCGCCTGGCACTTCTCGGCGACCGAGATCATCTCGTCCCAGGTCTGCGGTGGCTTGTCGCCGATCAGGTCTTTGCGGTAGATCATCGTCCAGGTGTCGCCGAGCAGCGGCAGTCCGTACAGGCTGGCGTTCTCGTCGCGCTTGCCGGTCTCCGCCTGGGGGAACTGCCCGTAGGCCGCCAGGAGGTACGGGTTGTAGGCGTTGACGTCGATGTTCTTCTTGACGAAGTCGGTGATGTCGAGGATGTTGCCGTTCGTCACGGCCTCGCCGATGTGTTGCGAGTCCAGGATCGGGATGTCGAAGTCGGTCTTGTGCGCGGCGAACTGGGTGAACATCGCGTCGTGCCAGTTCGCGTTCGGCACGGTCTTGACCTTGATGGTCACGTTCGGCCGCAGCTTGGTGTACTCCGCGTTGGCGAAGGTTTCCAGCGCGTGGGCGGGGGGCCAGTCGAACCAGATGAAGCTGAGGGTCAGCGGATCCTTGGTGAGTTCCGGAATGGTCGCCGGCGCCTTGGGGGCGCTGTCGCTCTGGCCGCCGCAGGCCGCCATGGTCGTGGCCACCACCATGGCCGCCGTCGCCAGCCGCACTTTTCGCCCGGGAACGGACAGTCGTCCTCTTCGCTGGGGATACCGCATCTTCTCGCCTGCTTTCTGGGCGGGGACTTCTGGAGCCTTGCTGCGTGCTTGGCCGAGCGGTTACTGGGTTGTTCGGGCGTGTCACCGGCCGGCGCAGGGCTGACCCGCGGACCGGAGTCACGCATGCGCCGCGACGTGGTGGGCTTCAAGCAGCCGGGAATTCGGTCCTTGTACGGTCCGGTGGCGAACCGAGCAGGACGTCGAGCATGCTCATGAAGCTCCAACTGATCGAAGCGGAGCGATGGCGGACGGTTCCCCGATAGGTGAGGATGGCTGGCATCCGCCACCTTTCCTATACGATCCGGTGGGGAGCGTCAACATCCCGCAGTATGGCGACCGATGTCAACAGGTTCCCGGAGACGTAAGAAAGGACCTCACGTGACGATGGACGACGAAGCGGTGATCGCGCGGCGCCGTGAGGCCATGACGGACGGAACGCCGCCGCCGAGATCTCGCGGCCGGCTCGCCGACGAGGTGTACGACACGCTGCTCGGACAGATGATGTCGCTCCGGATCGAGCCCGGTTCCCGCGTCACGATCGATGTCCTGGCGCGGGAGCTGGGGGTCTCGCAGACGCCGATCCGAGACGCTCTGAACCGCATGGAGGCCGAGGGCCTGGTCGTGCGGGTGCCCCATGCCGGCTATCACATTCCCCCCCAGATCACCCGGCACCGCTTCGAGGACATGCTGGAGGTCCGCCTGCTCCTCGAACCGGCGGCGGCGCGCAGATCCGCCGAACGCGCGTCCTCGGACCAGGTGGCCGGCATGCGGCGGATGCTGGAGGACATGGTGGAGCTGGAGGGGGGCAAGGGCCCCATGGCCTATGGCGCCTTCGGGCTGCGCGACGCCGCTTTTCACGATCTCGTCGCCCTGAGCGCGGAGAACCAGGTCATCCGCGAAGCGCTCGCCCGCCTGCACACGCACGTGCACCTGTTCCGGCTGCACCGCGACGCCCAGGTCACCCACCTGGCCATGGCCGAGCACGAGGAGGTTCTGGCCGCGATCGCCGCGCGCGACCCCGACGCCGCCGCCTACGCCATGCGCCGGCACATCCTGCTGTCCGGCGAGCGGTTCCGGCGATTGTTCGACGAGGCCGAGGGCGCGAGCGGAATGGCGGCGGAGGCTTGACGAGCGGGCTGGGTCGAGAAATGCTAACTCAATCCGATCGGATCGGATCGGATCCACCTCACCCGCCCCAGATGCGAGGAGAAGCAGGTGCCCCGAGCGCTGCTCCTGACCGGCGACGCCGCCGAGGAGCTCGACACCATGTATCCCTACTATCGCGTGCAGGAGGGCGGCTGGGACGTCGACGTCTCGTCACGGACGATGCGTGACGTTCAGCTGGTCATCCACGAGTTCGACCCCGGCTCCGACGCCTACGTGGAGAAGAACGGCCGGAAGCTGCCGGTGAACGTGCCCTGGGCCGAGGTCGACGTCGAGCGCTATGACGCCCTCATCATTCCCGGGGGACGCGCTCCCGAGTGGATCCGGGTCGACGCCGACGTCAGGCGCATCACCGAGCACTTCTTCGCGCGCAACCTCCCGATCGCGCTGGTGTGCCACGGCGCGCAGGTGCCGGCGGTGTACGGGCTGCTGAAGGGGCGGAAGACGGCGTGCTTCCCGCCGATCACCGGTGACATGGAGAACGCGGGCGCGACCGTCATCGACGCTCCCGACGTCGTGGACGGCAACCTCGTCTCCTGCCGGGGGTGGCCCGACATGCCGCAGTTCGGCAGGGCGATGATGGAGGTCTTCTCGAAGTCCGTCAACTCCGCATCGGCATGAGCACGCCCGGCCCGTCCCGGTGACGGCAGTTCGGACGGTCACCATCGGCGGCTCCCCCGTCCACGTCCTGGAGAGCGGCACCGGGCCCGCGGTGCTGATGCTGCACGGCTCCGGACCCGGTACGACCGGATCCGGCGCCTGGGCGACGACGACCCAGGCGCTGAGCACGTCCTGGCACCTGGTGGCTCCTGACCAGGCGGGGTTCGGCCGTACCCCGATCCCGGCGGGCTCCAGAGGCGGGCTCCGGCTGTGGACGGAGCAGGCCGCGGGCCTGATGGATGCTCTCGGCGCCGAGCACTACGCCGTGGTGGGCCACTCCATGGGCGGCGCCGTGGCGCTGGCGCTGGCGGCCGCGCGCCCCCAGCAGGTCACCCGGGTCGTGGCGGTCTCGACGATGGGCGCCCCCGGGGCGCCGCTGTCCGCCGACCTCGACGCGATCTGGGCCGCCGCCCCCGGCCCGCTCGGGGCACGGGACATGCTGAGCCGCCTCGTCCTCGACCAGGCGCTCGTGACCGAGTCGGCCGTCGCCGCCCGCGCGGCCGCGATGCGCGCGGGGGCGGCCGCATACGCGTCGCTGTTCCCTCCACCCAGGGCGCGCTGGGCCGACGACCTCACCCTCTCGGCACGGACGCTGGCGGGAATCCGCGCACCCGTGCTGCTCGTCCACGGCGCCGACGACCGCGTCACCCCGCTCGGGACGGCAGCCCTGCCCCTGCTCGAACACCTGGCCGACGTCCGCCTGCACGTCCTCGGCCGATGCGGGCACGTGCCATCGCTCGAGCACCCGCACGACTTCAGGCGACTCCTGTCGTGCTTCCTCGACCGGTGATATCGGCGGCAGTCGCAAGGCGCGACGCCATCCCGCGCGCGGCCCCCATCGGGGACCAGCCCTGAGGCCCATGCGGTCCTGAGTCGTTCCGGCGGAACGTTCAGCCCTCCTCGCAGCCGCGACTGCATCTCCCGACCAGGGTGGCGCTGCCATGAACGCGAGAGCGGCACGTACGCATGCCAGTTGGCTCGTCAGGGACAAGGGCTCGTTCCACCTCGCGATGGCCACCGGCTGGCTGCGCCTGATCGGGGTCGACTCCGGCCTGCTGCCGACCTCGGACTCCGGCCGGAGTCTCCCGGCCTGGTCGAGGGCTGTGCCGGCCCGCGGAACACCCTCCGGGTGATCAAGATCGAAGGGCGCGGCGGGAGGACCACGGCCTGTCCCGCCAGTGGTGTCCGAGCGGCATCGGTGGCCGGCGGAGACCTGCGACTGCAGATTCTCGGGCCGTTGCGGCTGTGGCGGGGCGATGAGGAGCTCGACGCGGGTCCGCGGCAGCAGGCCTACCTGCTCGCGCTGCTGCTGGCCCGGGAAGGGCAGCTGATCAGCACGCCGGAGCTGGTCGAGTGATCTGGGACGACGACGCTCCGGCCAGCGCGGTCAACGTCATCCACAAGTACGTCGGCGCACTACGCCGCCTGTCGGAGCCCGCGCTGCCGATCCGCGGCAACGGCTCCTACCTTCAGCGCCGCGGTAACGGCTACCTGTTCGCGGCCGGGCCCGGCGCGCTGGATCTGGCCGTCTTCCGGGAATCCGTCCGAGCCGCCGGCCAGGCCGTCGCGCGGCAGCGGCGGGAGGCGGCGCTGGACTGCTACGTGGAGGCGCTGGGATTGTGGCAGGGCCCCACGGGCGAGGGACTGGCCTACGGACCGACCGCCATGCCGATCTTCGCGGGGCTGGACAGCGAGTTCCTGCCCACGTGTGCGACGGCTGCCGAACTCGCCGTCGCGCTCGGCCGGCCTGAGCGCGTGCTACCGCCGTTGCGGCTGGCCGCCTCGATGGCGCCGTTGCACGAGCCCGTACAGGCGAGCCTGATCTCCACCCTGGGCGCCGCGGGGCAGCAGGCCCAGGCGTTGTCGCTGTACCAGAAGGTCCGTGACCGGCTGGCCGAGGAGCTCGGCATCGAGCCCGGCCCAGCGCTGCGGGCCGCCCACCAGCGCGTACTGAACGACACCCCTTCCCCGCCGGTGCGGATGACCGACGGACAGCCCTCCGGGCAGCCACCCGCGCCCTGGCAACGAACTCTCGCACCCGCCACGCCGCCCGCCGCGGGCCTGGTCGGCCGCGCCGCTGAGCTCGCGGTGCTGCGGCAGGCGGCGGGGACGGCACTGACCGGTGGCAGAGGGCTCGCCATCATCGACGGTGAGCCGGGGGTGGGCAAGACTCGCCTGCTGGAGGAGATCGCGGCCGAAGCGGAGGCGGGTGGCGCGCTCGTCGTGTGGGGCCGCTGCATGGAGGGCGAAGGCACGCCGTCGATGTGGCCATGGGTGCAGGCGACCGGCACGGTGCTGGGGGCGCTGCCCGCGACGGTACGACAGGACCGGCTGACCGCCGAGCTCGACCGGCTGCTCGACCCGGGTGACGAGGGCGTCACCGCACGGGCCCTGCCGGACGCGGCCGGGCTCAGTTCCGGCTGTTCGAACAGGTCGTGGCCGCCGTCGGCGAGGCCTCCGCGCTGCGGCCGACGCTGCTCGTCATCGACGATCTCCAATGGGCCGACGTCACCTCGCTGCAGTTGTTCGGCCACCTGGCAGCGCGGTTGCCGGCCCGCACGATGGTCGTCGGAGCGCTGCGTGACCGTGCGCCCCTGCCGGGTACGGAGTTGTCGCGGATGCTCGCCGCGGTCAGCCGGGTCTCGGGCCAGCGCCGCGTCCATCTGGGCCCGCTCAGCCCTGCCGAGGTGGCCGAACTCGTCCGCGGGGAGACCGGCCGGACGCCCGGCCCCCGACGTCCTCCGCGACATCCACGCCCGCACCGCGGGCAACCCGTTCTTCGTCCGCGAACGTGTCACGCAAAATCGGGTTCCCCCGACCATCACACCTACGGCAAGTCCGGTTTGTCGGCCTTTGTGAGGGGTTAGGGCCCGCTGTGACGGTCCGGAAAGGGGGCCCGGCATGCATGCGGAATCAAGTGGACGTACGGCCCTGGTCACCGCGTCCACCGGCGGCATCGGCGAGGCCATCGCGGTGGCGCTCGCCGAGCGGGGCGCCAAGGTCGTGGTCAACGGCCGGGACCCGGACGTCGTCGCCGACGTGGCCGGGCGGCTCGGCGGACACGGAGTCACCGCCGACGCCGGCACCGCAGAGGGCGCCGCCGCGCTCATCGAGCAGGTGCCCGATGCCGACATCCTGGTCAACAACGTGGGCGTGTACGTGACCAGGCCGGTCTTCGAGATCACCGACGCGGAATGGCTGCACATCTACGAGGTGAACGTGCTGTCAGGCGTCCGCCTCGCCCGGCACCACGTGCCCCGGATGGCCGGCCGCGGGTGGGGCCGGGTGATATTCGTCAGCAGCGAGGCCGGAGTGCAGACACCGGTGAACATGGTGCACTACGGCATGACCAAGTCCGCGCAGCTCGCGGTCTCGCGCGGGATGGCCCAGGAGGCCGCCGGGACCGGCGTCACGGTCAACTGCGTGCTGCCCGGCCCGACGCTCAGCGCGGGCGTGCGCGGGATGTGGGACGACCTGTACCCAGGGCTGGACCCGGCCGAGCAGGAGCGCCGGTTCGTGTCCGAGAGACGCGCGGCGGGATCCCAGCTGGGCCGCCTGATCCGGCCGGCCGAGGTGGCGAATCTGGTCGCCTACGTCGCCTCCGAGCGTTCCTCCGCCACCACGGGAGCCGCGCTGAGTGTCGACGGCGGGCTGGTTCCCACGATCTTTCCTTGACTCGATCCGCGGCTCGCTCGGCTTGTCCCGCGTTACCGCGTCCACGTCCCCGGGCCGGCCTCCGTCATGCCGGCCCGCCAGAGCACCTGAGGAGGCAAGCCGCCATGGGCATCCGCTCGTTCCTGCCGGGCCGCCTGGGCTTCGGCTCGGCGCCGCTGGGCAACATGTACCGCGCCATTCCGGAAGAAGAGGCGCTGGCCACCGTCGAGACCGCCTGGAACGAGGGCATTCGTTACTTCGACACCGCCCCCTTCTACGGGGCCGGCCTGTCGGAGATACGGCTCGGGCAGGTGCTCGGCTCGAAGCCTCGCGACGAGTTCGTGCTGAGCACCAAAGTCGGCCGGCTCATCTCGGACGAGACCGAGGATCCCGCCGACCGCGACCTCGGAGAGAAGGGCGGCCTGTTCGAGCACGGCCGGCCCAACAAGATCGTCTACGACTACAGCGCCGACGGCACCCACCGCTCCATCGACGACAGCCTCAAGCGCCTGAACACCGACCGTCTCGACTTCGTCTGGGTACACGACATATCCCAGGACTTCTGGGGCGACAGGTGGCTGGAGGCTTTCGATCAGGCCCGCACCGGCGCGTTCCCCATCCTGCAGGACCTGCGCGACCAGGGCGTCATCAAAGGCTGGGGTCTCGGGGTCAACCGGGTCGAACCCATCGAACTCACCCTCGGGCTTCAAGAGGCGCAGCCGGATGGCTCCGTCCTGGCAGGTCGCTACACCCTGCTCGACCACGAACGCGCGTTGCAACGCCTCATGCCCACCGCGGCCGAACAGGGTGTCGACATCGTCATCGGCGGCCCCTACAACTCCGGCGTGACGGCCGGCGGCACGCACTTCGAGTATCAGCAGGCGTCCCCCGCCATCGTCGACAAGGTCAAGCGCATCACCGCGCTGGCCGAGCAGCACGGCGTCAGCGTCAAGGCCGCCGCCCTGCAGTTCAGCCTCGCCCACCCGGCCGCCGCGGTCGCGATCCCCGGCTCGTCGCACCCGTCCCACGTCGCCGAGGACCTCGCCGCGGTGAACGAGCCCATACCAGCCGCGTTCTGGACGGCTCTGCGAGAGAACGAGCTGATCGCGCCGAACGCGCCCGTGCCCACCGAGTGATCCAGGAGGTCACCATGGCCACCGCCACCGCGACGACCGACCTGCCCGCCTCGCCCGACCAGGTCTGGCGGCTCATCGGCGGCTTCGGCTCGCTGCCCGATTGGCTGCCGTTCATTCCCACGAGCGAGCTGGAGGAAGGCGGCCGGGTCCGGCATCTCACCACCGCGGACGGCGCGACGATCGTCGAACGCCTGGAACGATTCGACGACCGGTCTCGCAGCTACACCTACGCCATCGTGCAAGCGCCCTTCCCGGTGACCGACTACCACTCCACCATCGCGGTCCACCCAGGCGTGGATGCCGATCATGCACGGGTGGAATGGTCGGGCACCTTCACTCCGCGGGGCGCCACCGACGAGGAGACCGTCAAGCTGTTCCACGGCATCTATGCCGACGGTCTCGCCGCACTCGCTCACGCTCTCCGCACCTGACCGGACCGCACGAAGAAACGGCTTTGGCCCACCTTCGGTGATGATCAGCTCGTTCGCGGCGTCCGGAGATTCCCGGAGTTGCGCGCCGCAGCCCACGGGATCAGCTCGGCCGCCACTTGCTTGCTCCAGGGGCGCACCAGGAAGCTCAGTTCCTGACAGCGATCGTCGCCGAGCGCGGCGTAGGGGGCCCTGCTCATCCGGTCGGTCGCCTCTTCGATGGCCTCACGTTCCCCGCGCCCCTGCTCGGTCAGGAGGCCGTCGCGGAGCCGGCCACGCTCCTCCAGCCTGCTCTCAGCGGCCGCCCAGTCGGTCTCGGTCCAGCCGCGGGTGGTCCGGAGCGTCTCAGCCGGTACGGCACCGGTGGCGGCGTGGGTGACGAGGGCTTCGATCCCGCTGAGCCCGGCGGCCAGCAGGGCGGCCAGGTGGCCGTCACCGCGAAACTCGCGCAGCAAGGTCGCGGCGTGCCAGAGCACCAGGTGCGGAGCGGCAGGCCAGGGCAGCGCGGTGTGCGCGGCGTACAGAGGCCGCCCGCTCAGCTCGCCAGAGATCGCCTGGGCCGCCTCCCGGGCCAGCTCGGCGGCATGAGACATCTCCGGCGAATCAACCGCGTCGCCGAGCACGCGGCGCAAGGTCGTGTCGGCCGCGTTCAGCCGGGCGTCCAGAATGTCGGCGGGGGAAGCGAGGTGCCATGCGGCCGGTATCGCCTTACGTACCACCTGCGGATTGAAGTTGTAGAAGGTGGCGATCACCGCCTCGGCGGAGACCGGGCCGAAGGCGGCCGCCCGGGAGGCGAAGTACCCCATCCCGTCCGGTCAGCCCGAGCCGCTGGTAAGCGGCATGCGCGTCCGGGGAGAAGTAGATCATGCCGTGCAACGGCTCCAGCGTCCGCCACGTGCGGCGTTCCAACGTCATGCTGGTGAAGATACCGACCGGTTGGTACCGCGTCCACCGGTGAGAGCGACACGGCGGCGGCTCGGAGCGACGGGCCGGTGGCAACACCGGCACCGCGCTCCGAGCCGACCGGGTCCAGGGTTCGCGCGGTTGCGGCCCTAGTCGCGACCGATGACGACGTCCTCTTCGCAGATGACGCGCCCGAACGTCGACAGGTCGATGAAGTTCTCGTGATCGGGGTCGACGATCTTCAGGAAGTTCTCGCTGAAGAACAGGGCCTCAAGGCCGGCCATGTCGTCGAACCAGGCCTCGACCACCGAGTCGTACTCCGATGCCGGGTACCGGGGTGCCGGCACCGGGTACGACACGACGAACCGGCGGATGTACTGCTCCGACTCCGGGATCGACATGAGCAGCGGTCGGTGGATGTTCTGCTGGTAGTGCTTGAACTCGTCGTGCGTCATGCCTTCGCGGCGCTTCAGCGTGATGATCATCTTGATCATGAGTGAATTCCCATCCTCTACTGATTGTTTTCTGACAAGGAAAGTGACGTGGTCGAAGGGTCGTTTCCGTCCGGGGCATGGCGGGTGTCGGAGCCGCGCAGCCGCCGCGCCAGGGCCCAGAACAGCACGGTCGTGACCACCTGGACGCCCAGCCCCGCCGCGAAGGCACGCTCCCAGCCGAGCGACGGGGCGAGCGTGCCGGGGATTCCGCCGATCGTGGCGATGCCGAGCGCGAGCGAAGCCTGTTGCGCGGTGGTGAACAGGCCTCCGGCCAGGCCCGCGACTCGATGCGGCACCGCTGCCATGACCGTCGCGACGAGGGGGCCGTACTGGCTCGCCTGCGCCGCGCCGAGGAGCAGGCCGATCACCTGGAAGCAGCCGATCCAGACCGCCGCGCCCCTGCCATGGCCGACCCACGAGGCCAGGCCGAGCACGACCAGACCGGCGGCCAGCAGGCCGGCGGCCACCTCCATCGTGCGGTCGCCGAAGCGCGCGGTGATGCGCGGCATGCGAAGGCCCGCGAGCACGAAAGCCCCCGCGAACGCGGCCAGCCCGAGCCCGGAGCCGACCGGCGTCAACCCGAGGCCGACCTGGGTGAACATCGAGTACTCGTAGCTGAACGCGCCGTACCCGGCGAAGAGCAGCACGGTCATCGACAGCCCGATCCGCAGGGCGGGCGGCCGCAGGCTGGAGGGGGCGACGAGCACCGGACGTCCCGCCGGCTCGCGCCGTCGCTGGTTGAGCCAGAAACCCCACAACCCCAGCACCCCGAACGCCACCAGCGCGAGTGTCCACCAGGGCCAGTCTGTCGCCGGGCCGAGTGACAGACCGGCGACCAGAGCCAGGAGCGGGATCGCCGCCCGGAGCGCGCCGCCGAGGTCGGGTCGTTCGGCGCCGCTCGGCGGGGCGGCCCGGAGCCGGCGCACGCCCAGCAACGCCACCACGGCGGGGATCGCGGAGGTCAGGACCGCCCCTCGCCATCCCGCCCACGGCAGGCTCAGCCCCATCACGAGACCACCGGCGACCTGCCCCGCCACGGTGCCGGCCCCGGAACTCGCGGTGAACGCCGCGAGCCCGCGCGCCTGGGCGGCCCCGCTGCCCGAGGTCTGAATGATCGCCAGCGTCTGTGGCATCACGATCGCCGAGGCCGCACCTTGCAGGACCCGGGCGGCGACCAGCCACCAGAGTCCGGGAGCCGCCGCGGCCAGCGCCGCCGTCAGCGCGACCGCGACAAGCCCGAAGGCCAGCAGCAGCCGGCGTCCGTACCGGTCGCCGAGACGTCCCGCGGGGATCAGCCCGGCCGCGAACGTGACCGCGAAACCGGCCAGCACGAGCGCGACCTCGCCACGATCCGCGCCGAGATCCGGTCCGAGCCGTGGGGCGGTCACGTTGCCGATGCTGAACGTGTACGTCGCTCCGAATGCCGCCACGAGAACCGGCCATGTCCGTTGCATGACACCCACCCTGCGCCGCTGGCGGGCGGCCCTCCAGAGTGCCGTGATGCTGGTGCTCGGACCACCACCTTGGCCTGGCCGCGCCGTGGCATGCTCGTTGCCATGGCGGACACACGTTCTCGTGAGCTCGGCGCCTACCTGCGGGCTCGGCGTGACCGGCTCTCGCCCGCGGACGTGGGCCTGCCCGGTGGCGGCGGCCGGCGCCGGGTCAAGGGGCTGCGCCGGGAGGAGGTCGCGGTTCTCGCGAACGTCGGGTCCACCTGGTACACGTGGCTCGAACAGGGACGCGACGTACAACCGAGTGTCGAGGTGCTGACGGCGATCGCGGACGCGTTGCGACTCTCCCCCGGCGAACGCCGGCATCTGCTGCTCCTCGGCGGGCACGCGGACGTGGCGGGTCCTCCGAGCTTCGAGCAGGTCGGCGGCCAGTTGCAGGGACTGCTGGACAGCCTCTGCCCGCATCCGGCGGTGGCGATGAATCCGTGGTTCGAGCCCCTGGCCTACAACGCGCCGTTCCGGTTCATGATCGACGACATCGAGGCGT
Organism: Nonomuraea maheshkhaliensis; assembly: GCF_039529435.1. Lineage (NCBI taxonomy): Bacteria > Bacillati > Actinomycetota > Actinomycetes > Streptosporangiales > Streptosporangiaceae > Nonomuraea > Nonomuraea maheshkhaliensis. The sequence continues at coordinate 59,970 of NZ_BAAAMU010000041.1, read as the reverse complement.
TGCCGGCGGCCGATCGTAACTGCGCCTACCTGCACTTCACCCACCCCGACTGGATCGCCGGGCACTCCGACCACGAGCAGGAGTGCGCGGGCATCGTGGCCCGACTGCGCGCGTACTACGGCGAGTCGGTCACCGACCCCGCCTGGGGACCGCTGCTCGGCCGGCTCCGCGAGGAGTCACCGCTGTTCGTGCGCCTGTGGGACCAGGCGGACGTGTCGAGCGATCCCGACCGGGTGAAGGGAATCCGGTCGCTGCACGTCGGCAAGCTGTCCCTGCGCACCGTCACGATGCAGCTCCAGGCGAACCCGCGCACCCGGATCGTCGTGTACCAGCCGGAGGATCGGACGACCCGGGAACGGCTCGAAGAGCTCGCGAGCCGGATCGCCCGCGGCGTCATCGACGGTCCGGCGAATGTACGGCGGCTGCGTCCGGCGACCTGACGAGATCGCTCGCGACAGCCCGGGCGCTCCGGATGCCTCGACGGCCCGGATCCGCATCCTCGCACAGCGCCGCGAGGCCATGACCTGCGCGGCGGCGGACGGGACATGGTCCGCGAACGCCAGCCTCGGCGAGCAGCGTGCGGGCGCGTCGCCGCCGGTCGGCGGCGGCCTCGGCCTCGGTGGTGGGCTGTTCGACGCCCGGGTGCACGGGCGCCGCTCTTGCGGATGATTCCTTATCGGCGCGGCAGGGGCTCCCACCATGCGGTCGCGAATCTGCTGGTAGATCGGCGTCTCCCTGTCGAGATCTAGGGGCAGCTACACGCTACAGGTTCTATCTGATATACATCTAATAGAACAGACGCTCAGCCGCGGCGCTTCGCGGAAGACGCCTGCCCCCACCCCCTTGCGGCGAGGCAGCCCCTGGGGCCCCACCCCGTTGATCAAGGAGACAAGACCATGAGCCCCACCAACCCGACCGCCTCAACAACGAGGCACCCCAGCAATCCGCGCACCCTGGGTGTCGCCACAACCGCGGCGGCGATGCTGGCCATTTCGGTGATCGCCGCCGCCGCTCCCGCTGCCGCCACCCCCCGCCCAGCCTCACCGGCCACCGCCGCGTCCGCGCCGGCCGACGGCTCCATGCGTGACGTCGCACAGCAGATGCTGGCCATCGGCAACCCCGGCCACCTGGCACGGATCAACGACGGCCGGCGCGTTTCCACCACCGCCGTCGGAGTCGCCGACATCGCCACGGGCCGCGCGCTGCGCGCGGACGACCAGTTCGAGATCGGCAGCAACACCAAGACATTCACCGCGACGCTGATCCTGCAACTGGTCGACGAGAAGGCGGTCACCCTCGACTCACCGGTTTCGACGTACCTGCCCGGCGTCGTCCCCAACGGCGACAACATCACCGTGCGCATGCTGCTCAACCACACCAGCGGCCTGTTCAGCTACACCGGCGACCCCGAGGTGCTGTCCATCCTGCAGAACGACCCGCGGCACAACTGGACCGAGCGAGAGCTGCTCGCCGCCGCCTTCGCCCACCCGCCGACATTCGCCCCCGGCAAGGGCTGGTCGTACTCGAACACGAACTACACCCTGCTCGGAATGATCGCGCGGAAGCTGACCCGCTCGAGTCTCGCCGACCTCGTTCGCGAGCGCATCGCCCGCCCGCTCGGCCTCAAGCACACCTACTACGCCAACCCGCGGGCCACCATGACCGGCCCGGGATACGCGCACGGATACGCCATCACCTTTGCCGACGGCACCCCGAAGTACACCGATCACACCGGTGCGAACATCGGCGGCTGGGCCGGCGCCGCCGGGGCGGTCATCTCCACCAGCAGCGACTTGTCACGCTTCTACTCCGCCCTTCTCAAAGCCGAACTGTTCTCCCGTGCGCAGCTCCGGCAGATGAAGACCACCGTCGCCCTACCGGACGAATTTCCCATCAAGGGCCGCTACGGTCTCGGACTGATCAAGTTCGATACGCCCTGCGGGACGGCATGGGGCCACGGCGGCGACACCCAGGGCCACCACAGCACGACCGCGGTTTCCGGCGACGGTCGCCGCACCGCCATCAGCGACAGCACCGGCAAGGCCTCCGACCTCGCACCCAACGACGGGATCACCCGCTGGACCAACGTGGAGTTCGCCGCCCAGAAGGTGGCCGTCTGCCACATGCTCGGCACGCCAGTGCCGGGCTCCCTCATCCGAGAGCTGCACGACACCGCACCGTAGAGGGCGGGAGCGTCCGGGTGACGTGAATCAGTTCCCTCGGGCGGTCGGGGCCAGGCGGCCTTCGAAGCCCAGTCACAGTTCAGAGGCTTCACACGCCGTCCGAGGCGACTTGAAGGATGGGGCGGGCAGATCAGGCGTGACTTGGTATGGGGGCAGGACGGATGGTGATCACAGCCATCAGGCCGGCGCCGGCGCCATGACCGCCGCACCCATGGCCGGGCCGACGAGGCCGACGCCGATGCCCGTGACGATCAACCCGAGCGGCAGCGACCAGATTTGCGGCAGGCAGCCGGCTCCGTTGACGAGCAAGCCGGCGCCGGCGGTGAGCCGGGGTGAGGCACCGTGCAGGAAGCGGCCCTCCAGGGTGGAGGTCAGGAAACCGGCCAGGGCGAGTGGCGTCATGGCCAGCCCGGCGTGGACCGGGTCGAGGCCCTCGGCGGACTGGAGCTGGATGGAGGTGTAGACGAGGGCGGCGAAGGCGACTGCGCCCGCCATGGCGCACACCAGCACCGTGCGGGTCCAGGCGTACCTGCCGCCGGATCCCGTGCAGCCGTCCGGCGGACCAGTCGAGCTGGATGAGGGCGACAGGACCCTGCTGCATGCGCTGAACCGGGACGGTCGAGCCTCCTACGCCGAGCTGACCGCCGTGACCGGCCGGTCGGAGTCCACGGTCAAGCGCCGCCCGTCCACGTTGCGCCGCGCCGGGATCCTGCGCCTCCGGCTCGACCTGGCCCCGGCCGCGATCGGCTTTTCCGTGGAAGCCCGGTTGTGGATCAACGCTCAGCCCGCCCGCGTCGTGCAGATCGCCGAGGCCATGGCCCAGCAGCCCGAGGTTTCCTTCGCCGCGCCTACCACCGGCTCGACCAATCTGCTGGTGGCGCTGGCCTGCCGCAGCACCACGGATCTTGGCCGCTTCCCGACCGGACGGATCGCCTCCCTGGAGGGGATCAATGCGATGGAGACCGCACCGATCCTCCGTACCGTCAAACGTGCGGGAGCACTACTGCTGTGAGCGGCGCCCGCGCAACCCGCCGCCCAGCGTCATTCAAGGGCTCGCGGCACCAGGAGCAGGTGAGGGATCGCCCGACAGCGGAGGGTGGGCGCCGGCGTCGAGGCCAGGAACCCCCGATGACGGCCCTGAATCAGCCGCCGACCTTGGCAGCAATGAAACCTGTTGGCCTCGACAGACAAGGAAACTTATACTCTGAGTAATCGTTCGCATGCGATGCGTGCCTATCCCCTGGAGGGGCGATGACTCCATTGAGACGCCGGATTGCGGGCGCGCTACTGGTCGCGGCTGCGGCATGTAGCGCGCTCAGCATCCCCGCCGCGCAAGCTTCTACCACGGCGCGACATCAGGCCCGTGCAGATCCCTGCTGGGCAGAGCCGACTCACCGCATCGGCGGGGGCCTCATCAAGTACGAGCAGTTCGGAGCTCGGTCGCTCTGCAAGCCGCAGACCTGGATGCATTGGCATCAGGTTCACCTCGAGTGCGCCGACGGAGGAGGTCCGGCCTATCACGGCAACATGACCGGAGGCACTGGTGTGTCGGAGGCATGGTGTCCCAAGAACACCTTCCGGACTAATTTCTGGGTGACGCAGGGGCCAGACCATCCCTGAGTACGTACGCGCACTCCGCAGACAGCACGCCCGTCCGCTGGAGGCGTGCCGTCTGCGAGGTTGGGTCGCGCGGCGGTCGGGCGGCCAGGCGGAGCTTGCCGATGATGGGCAGAACCTATCTCCGACCTGGCCCTTTTAGGTAGTTATCTACCTGGCTGCGTAGGTGAGAACGAGAGCCGAGTGTCGAGCAGCTTGAGGGCCAGGTTGGCGATCACCAGGTCGGAGCTGCTGGCGAATTCGGGAGCCGGTTCGGTTGTTGCCGTTCTTCCGCGAGTTCGGCGGCGTGTGCGCCGATCTGCGGCAGGCATTCGCCCGGCACGTGGGCATGAGCCCACACCGAGTACAGGTGCTCGTCCGGCTGCGGCGTAACGGCGAGACCAGCCACAGCGATCTGCGCCAGGCGCTGGGCATCGACGGTGCGAGCGTCACCCGGCTGATCAAGGAGTTCGAGGCCGAAGGGATTGTCAGGCGTCGTCTCGACCCGGCCGACACCCGCTGCACCCTGGCCGCATCGACCCCCGCCGGCGAACGGGTAGCGGCCGACCTGGAGCGATCGCACCAGGCGTACCAGGAGCGACTGCTCGCCGATGCCACCGCACAACAGCAGGAGATCGTGCTGGACGTCCTACGGCGCATCCGCGCGAACGTGACCGCACAGGAGAGCCGATGACAGACGAAGTGCGGGCCGCCGCGTGGCGCATGTACGCGGCGTTCAACGCCCACGAGCACACCGCCACAGAGGAGATCTTCACGACGGGCTCTTCAGCCATCCCCCTGGGCGCCACCGGACCCGAAAGCGTCACCCGGGCATGGCGACAGTTCCACGAGGACTTCCCCGACGCGCAGGTCGTCGTCGAGGACATGGTCGTCGAGGGCGACACCGCCGCCGTCCGCACGAGCGTGCTGGGCGTTCCCGGACAGCAGCCACCGACGATGCTGGAGATCTTCCGGGTGCGCGACGGGCGTATCACCTGTGGCGGCGGTCGGCCCACCGGCCCCTCACTTACCGCACGACCCGCTGCTCGAGGTCCTGGAGGAACCCACGGTAGGTGTCGAGGAGCGGATCGCCGGTCTCGGCCATCCACGCGAGCAGGTGCCGCCGGGCGCCCTTGAGTGCCTCCCGATGGATCGGATCCTCGGCCAGGTTGGCCAGCGAGTGCGGATCGGCGCGGAGATCGTAGAGCTCCTCCGGAAAACGGTGCACGTAGAACCGGGCACGCTGTGCGAGCCGTTCGTCGCTGGAGGCGGCGGCGAGCATCGCCGGCCAGGTCCGTCCCATCATGTTCTCCGCCCGGTACTCCCGGGCTCCGTCGGACCACTCATTCCAGATGTAGCCGAACCGGTCGTCCTGCCGGCAGCGCATCTCGAACCGGCCCTTCGCCGCCGTCTCGTGGAACACCGTGAACACCGTGTCCCGGCCGTCCTGCCGTTCTCCGCGCAGCAGCGGGAGCATGCTTCGCCCGTCCAGCCCCGTCGGCTCCGGGACGCCCGCAGCCGCGCAGAGCGTCGGGAACAGGTCGATCATCGACACGAACGCCGTGTCCACTCGCGTCCCGGGGCGGGTCACCCGGGGCCAGCGGACGATCAGCGGCGTCCGGCTGCTCTGCAGATAGCAGTTCGCTTTGGCGAACGGCACGGCGATCCCGTTGTCGGACAGGAACACCACCAGCGTGTCGCCGGCGGCGCCGGTCTCGTCCAGCGCGCGCAGCACCTCGGCGACCACGTCGTCGCAGCGGCGGGACGAGCTCAGGTACTCCCGGTATTCCTCCGCTACCTCGGGCAGCCCGGGAAGGAACTCGGGCACGTCCCCGACGTCGTCGCCCGGCCCGAAGACCTTCGACGGAGCCGGGTACGTGGCCCGCGCTTCGGCTGGGAAGCGGTCCAGCTCATCCTGGCTGCCGGAGTAGGGACGATGCGGATCGTGCGCGTTGGCCATGAGGAACCAGGGCCGCCCCTGCGCGGCCGCCTCGCCCATGAACTGTCGGGAGGCCTCGCCGTAGGCCCGCGGATCGCGTCCCATCCCGAGCTCGCGCATGCCGCGGGTGAATTCCCAGCCGAACGCCTCCACCGGCTGCAGGTGCTCGACCTTGCCGAGGATGCCCGACATGTACCCGGCCTCGTACAGCAGCCGGGTCAGGACCGGCACCCCGGCGGTGATCGGCTCGAAGCCCTGAGCGCCGTTGCGGTGCGGCCACCGGCCGGTCATGATCGCGGAACGGCTGGGCTGGCACACCGCGATCGCCACGTGTGCGCGCCCGAACGTCATCCCCTCCGCGGCGAGCCGGTCCAGGGTGGGGGACACCTCCGCCGGGCCGCCGAAGCAACCGGGGGTGTCACCGCCCATGTCGTCCGCGGTGATCAGCAGAATGTTCGGTGGCATGATGCTCCTCAACGGCCGCTCAGTTCAAGGGTGGCGCGGACGTCACCCAGCCCTCGGGCGAAGATGATCCGTCCCTGCGAGGGGAGCGGCGTCCATGCTGCGCGCGTCTCGTCCCAGTACCGCCACAGGCGCGGATCGGTGGCCACCTCGACCCTCGCGCTCTCACCCGGCTCCACGGTGGCGGCCTGCCAGCCGACGAGCCGCACCGGCCGACGGTCGTCGGTGGGACGGAAGTAGACCTGGACGACCTCGCGGCTGGTCCGGCCGCCCGTGTTGGTGACGGTCACAGCCAGGCGGTGGCCTTGGCCGTCGAGTATCGCGGCGTCGGAGTATTCCCAGGTGGAGTAGCCGAGGCCGTGTCCGAACCAGAACGCCGGCGCGGGCCCACGATCGTGGCCTCGGTAGCCGACGAAGGCGCCCTCCGTGTATTCGAGCCTGCCTTCGACCGGGGTGACCGACCAGGCCGGGCCGGCTTCATCCGCGGCGGGGAACGTGGTGACCAGGCGGCCGGCCGGCTCGATGTCCCCGAGCAGCGTGGCCGCCACGGCGTGGCCGCCCTCCTGCCCCGGCAGGCCCGCCCAGAGCACGGCGTCGACCTGGTCGAGCCAAGGCATGAGGATCGGGGTCGCCGCGTTGACCACGACCACCGTGCGCCGGGCCGCGGCGGCGACTGCGGCGACGAGCGCGTCCTGTGCGCCGGGCAGCCGTAGCGTGGTCTTGTCGACCGACTCGGTCTCCTGCTCCTCGGTGAGCCCGACGACGACCACGGCGACGTCGGCGTCCTGGGCGGCGCTGACCGCGCGGGCCACCACGGCGTCCACGTTCTCCGGCGCGGGGCGCGCGACCAGCCCGTAAAGCCCTCTGCGGCCACGGCCGGCCGTTTCCGCCAGCGTGACCTCGGTCTCGAGGAGGTCGCCCGGCTCCGCGTCCGCCAGGGTCGTGCCGCCGGGTGGCCGCAGAACCGCCTCGCCGACGTCCCCGCTGTCCAGGGTCAGCTCGAACCGCTCGACCAACTGGCCGACGCGTACCTCCCATGCCCCGGCGCCGATCCCGCCGACCTGGAGTTTCCCGCCCTGGGGCAGACGTGCCCGTAGCCGTACGGCGTGCGGCGGCTCCGGTAGGTCGTCGTCGATCCCGATCATCGCGACGCCTGAGGCGGCATGGCGTTCGTCGATCACTGACCCGTCCTCGGCGTGCACGCTCACCTGCACCCCGGGTTCTCCGGTGACGGGGTGGACGGCGAATCCCGCCGCGGCCGGGACGGGCCGGTGCCGGGCCTCCACCCCGTCGGTGACCGCCACCGCGTCCCCGAGCAACGCGGTGAGCCCTTCGGCGACGCTCACCTGGTAGGGGGGATTGACCTGCGCCGACCCGCCGCCCATGTCGATGGTCTCGAGCGCGTGGCGGCCGATCAGTGCGACAGTGGCGCCTCGCGCCAACGGCAGGGTGGCGCGCTCGTTCTTGAGCACGGTCATGCCCTCGGCGGCCAGCCGCGTGAGCTGCTCTCTGCGCATCGGGCTGTCCGGGGCGGGCACCGGTGCTTGCCGCTCGCGCGGCTCGCCCAGCACACCGGCGCGTTCGGCGAGCAGCAGCAGCCGGCGCACGTGATCGTCGATCACCGCCTTGTCCACGTCGCCCGCGGTAACGGCGTCCACGAGGTGCCGGCCCCATGGTCCGCCGGGACCCGGCATCACGAGGTCGAGCCCGCCGTTGGCCGCGGGGGCAGCGCTCGTGGTCGCCCACCAGTCGGACACGATCAGCCCGCGGTAGCCCCACTCCCCCTTGACGATCTCGTTGATCACGTGGTGCTGCTCGGTCGCCGGGGTGCCGTTCACCTTGTTGTACGCGGCCATGATCGACCAGGCGTCCGCGTCGGCCACGGCGATCTCGAACGGCAGCAGGTAGAGCTCGCGCAACGTGGCCTCGTCCACGACACTGTCCACGGTGTGCCGGGCGGTCTCCGACTCGTTGGCCACCAGGTGCTTGAGACAAGCGCCGACGCCGTGGTCCTGCAGCCCTCGTACGTACGCGGCGGCGAGCACGCCGGACAGCAGCGGGTCCTCCGAGTAGGCCTCGAACAGCCGCCCGCCGAGCGGGCTGCGGTGCAGGTTGATCGTCGGCCCGAGCACGACGTGGATGCCCTGGGCGACGGCCTCCTCAGCGAGCATGCGGCCCACCTCATAGGCGCTGGCGGGGTTCCAGGCCGCGGCCAGCAGGGTCGCGTTGGGGAACAGGGCGACCGTGCGGCCGCCGGTGAACGTCAGCCCACGGACGCCTGTGGGACCGTCGGACATGCGCATCTCGCCGAGTCCGATGGACGGCTCGGGGCGCAGAGTGAACATGCTCGCGCCCGTGAGCAGAGCGACCTTGGCCGGCAGGTCCAGGGAGCCGATGAGGGCCTCGTGGCCGGTGGCGACGGGGTGCGGGCTGGTCATGGCAGGATCCTTCCGATCAGGCGGGCTCGGCCGCGGCGACCATGCGTTCCCATGCGGCGTGGCGTTCGGGCGTCCAGGCGGCCTCTGCGGCGTGCCACGAGACCGGTGTGGCACCGGTCGTGGCGGACAGCCGCTCCGCCAGGTCGTCGGCGAGGTGGGCGCGGCCGGTGGCGCGCAGGTGCTCCATGTAACGGTCCGGGTCGTTGTAGTAGGTGGGTCCGACCTGCAGCGTCGTCTGCATGGGGTCGGGCAGCGCGCCGGGCCGTCCGGCGTAGGTGTGCCACCACTCCGACAGGTACGTCCGCATCTGTGCCGCCAGCTCCGGCTCCTTCTCCAGCAGATCGGTGGTCAGGTGCGGATCGGCGGTGACGTGGAAGAGTTGCTCCCACTCGGCGCGGCAGCTGCCCGGATGGTAGGTGCGGATGTAGAGGTGGTCGCGGGTGCGTACCGACCGCTGGTAGGTGTGGGCGCCGTGGCCGAGCACCAGATAGGGGCGCGATGGGATGGCCGAGCCGCGTACGGCGTCGGCGAACGAGGCGCCCTGCCAGCCGCCCGGGATCGGGATGCCGAGCAGGTCGCACAGGGTGGGGGCGAGGTCGATGTTGTACAGCAGGGCGTCGCAGCGGCGCGCGTCCTCGGGCAGGTCGTCGGTCACCCCGGGCCAGTAGACGACCATCGGTACGCGGTGGACCGGCTCGTTGGCGTGACCGTGCTCGGCGTAGGAGCCGTTCTCGCCGAAGGACTCCCCGTGGTCGGCGCTCACGATGATCGCGGTCTCGTCGGCGATGCCGAGCTCGTCCAGCGTGGCAAGCAGCTCGCCGAACAGGCTGTCCCAGTACATGATCGTGCCATCGAACCCGTTGATGAGATGCTCGTAGTCGGCGCGGGTACGGATCTCCTCCGGCATGTTGTGCGGCACCGGCGAGCGGCGCGGCAGGACCGAGTAGTGCAGGTCCAGCGCGCTGCGGGGCCCGTAGACCTCCGCGTGGCCGTCGATGGCCTCCTGGTCCGGCCAGGCCGGGGGCGGACCCGATGCCGCCGCCTTCTCGGTCCAGCCCGGCTCGGTCAGGTACGGCGTGTGCGGCTCCCAATAGGTCAGGTGCAGATACCAGTCGTCCTCGTGCGCGTGCCGGCGGATCCAGTCGAGGCCGACCCGGTTGATGTCGCGCCCGTCCTCGTCGTTGAGCTGATCGCTGGCCCGGATGGATTCACGGAAGTTGCCGAGGAAGTAGTAGGCGCGGTGCCGCTCGGCGAACATGGACACGGCGGCCGTGTAGTAGCCGTGCTGTCCCAGCCGCTGGCCGAGCAGCGGGCGTTCGGGATGATTGCCGTGGCCGGAGTCGAGCCGGTAGCGGGCGGCCTCGCCGAAGTGCCCGACGACGCCGTTCGTGATGCCGAACTGCCCGCTGGTCAGCGCGGTCCGTGAGGGCAGGCAGGGTGAGTCCGAGCAGTAGTAGCGCTCGAACGTGACGCCCTTGTCGGCCAGCGCCTGCAGATGCGGCGTGGTCGGCCGCTGGTATCCGTAGGGCTGCGTGTGGTCGGCTCGGAGCGTATCGACGTCAATATAGATGACGCGCATGGAAACCCTTCTCGTGTCGGTTCAGCCGGGATCGCGGGCGCAGCGGAAGCCGGTGTTGCCCCCGGCGCTGTCCGGCGTGTTGTGGGAGCGGGCCGCGACCCGGTAACGGTTGCAGTAGGAGCTGTGGCACAGGTACGAGCCGCCACGCATCACCCGGTCGGTGCCCGAAGGCGGGCCGATCGGGTCTCGTGCCTGCGGAGGATGCTCGGTGCCCCACCAGTCGGCGCACCACTCCCAGACGTTGCCCGCCATGTTGTGCAGTCCGAAGTCGTTGGGCGGGAACGCGTGCACCGGCGCGGTCCCCGCGTAGCCGTCCTCGGCCGTGTTCGTGACCGGGAAGCGGCCCTGCCAGATGTTGGCCATGTGCCGGCCGCCGGGGGTGAGATCGTCACCCCAGGGGTAGCGCCGCTGGTCGTGGCCGCCGCGTGCGGCGTACTCCCATTCCGCCTCGGTCGGCAGCCGTTTGCCGGCCCAGCGGGCGTAGGCGGTGGCGTCGTGCCAGGACACGTGGACGACCGGGTGATCGCCGCGGTCCTCAAGACCGCTGCCCGGTCCCTCGGGATGGCACCAGTCCGCTCCCCTGACGGCCGCCCACCACGGGGTCACCTCGGGCCGCGGGGAGATCCGGCGCAGCTCCCCGTTGAGAAATCGAACGAACACGTACGACCAGCCGATGCGTTCCGCTTCCGTGACGTACCCCGTGGCTGCGACGAACGCCTTGAAGCCATCATTTGTCACCGCGAAGCTGTCGATGAGGAACGGAGAGAGCTCCACCGTGCGCACCGGTCCTTCGCCATCGAACGGGAAGCCCTCGGCGTCGTTGCTGCCCATCCGGAACTTCCCGCCGGGAAGCAGTACCATCCCGTCATCGGATCCGCGCCCCTCGTGTCGAGGGAGCACCGCCGGAACGCCGGTCGGCGGGCGGCCCGGGGCGCAGCAGCCACTCATGCCACCGCTCCGGTCCGGGCGAGTTCCCCGGCGAAGTGGCAGGCGGCCAGCTGCCCTGTGGCGGTCGGGGTGAGTGCCGGCGGCTGCTCGGCGCAGACCGTCCGCTCGGGATGGTTGAGCGGGCCGATCGGGCACCGGGTGCGGAACCGGCATCCGGTCGGCGGGCTCATGGGGCTGGGCAGGTCACCGCCGAGCACGATCCGCTCGCGGGTGCGCTCGGCGGTGTCCGGGATCGGGGACGAGGCGAGCAACGCCGCCGTGTACGGGTGTTGCGGCGCCGTGTAGACCGACTCGGCGTCGCCGATCTCGACGAACCGGCCCAGGTACATGACGGCGACCCGGTCGCTGAGGTGCCGCACCACCGCCAGGTCGTGGGCGATGAACAGATAGCCCAGGCCGAGCTCGTCGCGCAGCGACTCCAGCAGGTTGATGATCTGCGCCTGGATCGACACGTCCAGCGCGGAGACCGGCTCGTCGAGAACCAGCAGCTTCGGCTGCGCGGCGAGGGCGCGGGCGATCCCGACGCGCTGGCGCTGCCCTCCGGAGAAGGCGTGCGGGTAGCGGTCGAGGTGGCGTTCGCTGAGGCCGACGCGCTCCACGAGCGCCACCACCTCGGCCTCGCGCGCGGCTGCCGGGAGGCCGCGCACGGCGAGCGCCTCGTCCAGGGATTGGCGGATGGTGCGCCGGGGGTTCAACGACGCGTACGGGTCCTGGAACACGTACTGCACCGTCTCGCGGAGTGCCCGGTCATCGGTGCGATCCTTCCCGCCGACGTGGATCGATCCCGAGGTGGCCACGTTGATGCCGACGATGGTCCTGGCCAGGGTGGACTTGCCGCAGCCCGACTCGCCCACCAGCCCGACGGTCTCGCCGCTGGACACGGTGAGGCTGATGCCGTCGACGGCGTACACCGGCCGGTGCCGCCGGATCAGTCCGGCCTTGTCCGCGGCGACGTCCACCCGGAGATCGGTGATCTCCAGCAGGGGCGCCGGGGTGCGGTCACGCCGTGCCCCGCCCGCGGCGGCGGTAGGCATCGGCGGGATGGCCGCGCCGCGCTGCGTGACATGGCAGGCGGCCAGGTGGCCATCGCCCGCCCGTGGTGACAGCGCGGGCACCGCATCGGAACAGATGTCCTCACTCAACCGGCAGCGCGGGTGGAAGGGACAGCCTCGCGGCAGGTGCGCGGGGTCGGGCGGAGCCCCGGGTATGGAGGGCAGGCGCCGCCCCGCGGAGTGCTCGTCGATGCGGGGCATGGCGGCGAGCAGGTCGGCGGTGTAGGGCAGTTCGGGGCGGCGGAAGATCAGGTCCACCGGGCCGCGTTCCATGACCCGGCCGCCGTACATCACGACGACCTCGTCGCACATCTCGGCGACCACCCCCATGTCGTGGGTGATCATCAGCACCGCGATGCCCAGCTCGTCGCGTAGCCGGCCGAGCAGTCGCAGGATCTGCGCCTGCACGGTCACGTCCAGCGCGGTGGTCGGCTCGTCAGCGATCAGCAGCGAAGGCGAGCCGGCCAGCGCCACCGCGATCACCACGCGCTGCCGCATGCCGCCGGAGAACTGGTGCGGGTAGTCGCCGAACCGGCGTTCGGCGTCGGGGATGCCGACCTGGCCAAGCAGCTCACGGGCCCGCTCGCGCGCCTCCCGTTTGGCGCTACCGTGCACGATCAGTGCCTCGGCGATCTGGTCGCCGACGGTCATCGCCGGGTTGAGGGCGGACTGCGGGTCCTGGAAGACCATCGCGATCTCGCAGCCGCGTAGTTCCCGCATCCGATTCTCCGGCAGAGCCAGCAGGTCCGCGCCGCGATAGCGCACTTCCCCTGCGGTGATGCGGCCGGGCGGGCGCACCATGCGCAGGATCGAGCGGGCCGCGACCGACTTGCCGGATCCGGACTCGCCCACGATGCCGACGATCTGTCCGGCGTGGATCGAGAACGTCACGTCGTTGACCGCGTGGACCACGCCGCCCGGCGTGTCGAACTGGGTGCGCAGGCCACTCACTTCCAGGAGGGGCTGCGAGTGCTGTGTCATCGTCGGTTCGCCGCCTGGTTGAGAGCGTCGGACAGGAGGGTGAAGGACAGTGCGAGCAGCAGCAGCACGAGGCCGGGGCCGAGCACGTAGGCGGGCAGGCTGTCGATGTATCGCGCGCCCACGTTGAGCATCGCGCCCAGCGACGGGTTCGGCGGATTGATCCCGAGCCCGACGATGCTCAGCCCGGCCTCGATGAAGATCGCCACCACCATGTACACGGTGGCCTGCACCAGGATGGGGTCGACCACATTGGGCAGGATGTGGCGGACCATCACCGTCGGGCGTGGCACACCGAGCACGCGAGCCGCCAGGACGTACTCCCGCTGCTGCTGGGCGAGCAGCCCCGCGCGGGCGAGCCGGCCGAATCCGGGCAGCCCGGCGGTCACGATCGCCGTGAACAGGGCCGTCCAACCCGCGCCGATCATCATCACGATCATGATGCCGAGGATCAGGCCGGGGAATCCGAGGATGATGTCCAGCACTCGCTGGGTCGCCGAGCCGAGCAGCCGGGAGACATAGCCGGCCAGGCCGAGCAGCGTGCCGATCACCATGCTCACCGGCACCGCGGTGAGGATCAGGCCCAGGTCGGTACGCAGTCCGTACAGCGTACGGACAACGATGTCGCGCCCGAACTCGTCGGTGCCCAGCAGGTGCGCCGCGGACGGTCCGGCGAGCGCGTCCCTGGCCTGCTGGTCGTAGCCGCCTGGTGCCAGTACCGGCGCGAGCAGGGCCAGCGCGACCAGCAGTGTCAGCAGCACTGCCGCCGCGATGCCCTTCGCGGTCCGGAACGCCTGCGCGTACGGCGCCAGCGCGCCGCCGCGGCCGCGCCGGCGGCGGACCGTCGACTCGCCGATCTCCAGCAGCGCCGGAGCGGCGGGCGTCTTCTTCGCCATGGTCATCTTCACTGTCCCAATCGGATCCGGGGATCAAGAACGGCCAGAGTGATCTCGGTCAGCAGCTGCGCGATCACGGCGATGAGCACCGTGCCGACGATGAGGACCTGGATGACCGCGTAGTCGGCGCTCTGCGCCGCCGACACGGCCAGCTGGCCCAGCCCGTTCCTGGCGAAGATGGCCTCGATCACCACGGCGCCGGCCAGGAGGTCGCCGAACCGGATCCCGATCGCGACCACCCCCGGGCCCAGGCTGTTGCGCAGTACGTGCCGGACGCTGATCCGCCGGGACGGCACGCCCTTGGCCACCGCCAGATCGATGAAGTCCTCCTGGCGCACCGCCAGCATCGAGGTCTGCACCAGCCGCGCCACTCCGGCCGACATCGGCAGCGCCAGCGCCAGCGACGGCAGCAGCAGATACTGCATGCCGAGGTCCGGGCTCTGCAACACCGACATCTCGCCGCTGACGGGCAGGAGCTGGATGGCGACCCCGAACACCAGGATCAGCAGCAGTCCGACCAGGAACGGGGGCGCGGCCAGCAGGCCGGTGTTCGTCGCGTCGGCGAACAAGCGCGACCACCGCGAGCGGGCGGAGCCGGCCAGTACGCCCAGTCCGATCCCGAACAACGCCAGGAACAGTCCGGCCAGCACGGCCAGCTCCACCGTGCTCTCGACGCGGGTTCCGATCAGCTCGGCCACCGGGCGGCCGTACTGGAAGGATCGCCCGAGGTCGCCGGTGAACAGGCCGCCCATCCAGTGCAGGTACTGCGTCACCAACGGCTGGTCCAGGCCCAGCTGGGCACGGATGGCGGCGATGGTCTCGGGGGTGGCGTCCGGGCCGGCGATCACGGCTGCTGGATCGCCCGGTGCCAGTCGCGGTAGCAGGAACGCGATCACGCTGGTGGCCAGCAGCACCAGCACCACTGACGGGATGCGTCGGATCAGGTAGCGGATCATCGGACCAGGCACGTCTCACGTGACAGGAGGCCACCTGAGACCAGGGAGAACCCTTGGACAGCCGTGGATTTGGCGGTGATGGCCGGGGTCGTCACCAGAACGTGCTGCACCGCCTGGTCGAGCATGTACGTGGTGAGCTTTCGCACCGCCTCCGCGCCGGCCTGCCCGCCACCCGCCTGGATCACCCCCTGGACGAGAGCGGTGTACTCCGAGCTGCTGAATGTGCGGTGGGCGCCTTGGAGCCGCACGTCTGGGTTCGTCTGCGCGACCAGCGACGGGCTGGGCACCTGGCCGCGGAAGGACAGGTAGTTCCCGCCCTTTCCCGCGGCGAGTCGAGCCTGGTAGTCCGGCGCGGGGAGCGCGACCAGTGTCGGCTTGAGCCCGATGTCGGTGAGGTTGTTGGCGATGATCTGGTACACGGCCTGCAGCTGGGGGTTGTTGATGATGGTGATCGGCACCTCGGCCCCGCTCGCGCCGGCTTCTTCGATCAGCTGCCGAGCCCGGTCGGGGGTGTAGCGGTAGGCGTTCTCCAAGTCCTTGGGATACGCGGAGCCGGTGAGCCACAGCAGGCCGCTGGTGTTGCCGAGGCCGCTGAAGACCTGCTGTTTGATGCGGTCTCGGTCGATGGCGTACCCGACGGCCTGGCGGACAGCCTTCTTCGCGAACGCGCCACTCGTGTCCAGGACCAGGGAGTACAGCACGTTCTGGCCCTCGTTGAGCTGGAACTGGCCGCCCTTCTGGGTGACGGTCGCGGCGTCCTGGGTCGTCAGACCGGACGCCACCTGCGCCCGCCCGGACCGCAGGGCGGCGAGCTGAGCGGTCGAGTCGGAGATCACCACGTTCTCGATGCGGTCGAGGTGGGGCAGCGTCTTGTCCCAGTAGCGGTCGTTGCGGACCAGCGTGATCTGGGCGCCCGGCTGGTAGCGCTCCAGCCGGTAGGGCCCGGTTCCAATGATCTTGGAGCCGTCGGCGAGGTCCTTGTAGGTCTGCGAGTCCACGATGGGGGTGTCATCGAGGACGCTGGCGAGCACGGGCGACAGGGGCGTCTTGGACTCGATGGTGACCTCGTGCTCGCCCGTCGCCTTGATTCGCCAGCCGCTGATGATCTGCTTGTCGTTCGACGGGCTCGCCGGGGTGAGCGCCTGCTTGAAGGTGTACACCACGTCGGCCGAGGTGAAGGGGCGACCGGAGTGGAAGGTCACGCCATCACGCAGGGTGATCGTGGCGGTCCGGTCGTCGCCGCCGACCTTCCACGCGGTCGCCAGCAGCGGCACCGGATGTGCGAGGTCGCTGCCCTTGACGCTGATCAGCGGTTCGAAGACGCCGCGCACCCAGAACAGGTTGGCGGCGCCTTGGGCGAGGACACGGCCGGGGATGGGCGGTTGCGCGCTCGCGGCGACCAGCGTGCCGCCCGCTCGGCAACTCGCGGTGGAGACGCCGGCGGCTTGTTGCCGTTCCAGCTTGACCGCGGATTGGCAGCCTGCCGTCAACGCGGACGACAGGGCCAGTGTCAGGGCGGCTCGGAGAGCTGAACGGGAGTGTCGACGGCTTTGTATGCCTGTGCGCATGTTTGGTGCTCCTCGTTAAGCCGGGACGACGTCGCTCGCGAGCACGCTTGCGCTGACGTCGTCATGCCGACTGATGCGCCGGTCCGCGCGGGGACCGTGGCGCAGGGGGTGTTTCTGGAAGGTCAGGCCTCTGCCTGCGGAGGCTCTACCAGTGGAGTCACGGTGTTCGGGTGGTTCTCGAGGCGCAGCAGGCTCGCCTCGAAAAGCCCGCACATGTCGATCGCAGGGTCGCGGAGCCACTGCAGTTGGAGACCGTTCATCAGCGAGACCAGCTCGGCGGCCGCGGCTGCCGGATCGAGTGATGACAGGAGCCGGCCCTTCGCCTGGTCAGCCTCGATCAGTTGGGCTATCCGGTTCCTGACCCGCTGGTTGCGCTGATAGAAGAAGTCGTGGGCCGGGTGCGCCGGGTCCAGGCTTTCGGCCGCTTGGACGGTGAACAGCCGGACGAGATCGGGTTGCGTCTCGTTGCGGCGGCAGAACGCCATCAGCCACTCGCGGGTGGTGGTCTCCGTGCCCGCGAACTGTGCTTCGACATACTGCTCGTCCTGGAGATCGCGCTGCTGGAGCACCGCGATGATGAGGGCCTCTTTGCTGCTGAAGTGGTGCAGCAGTCCAGGCTGGGAGACCCCGACCTTCTGGGCCACCTCGGCCAGGCTCGTGCCCCGGAAGCCCGCGATGGCGAACGCGTCCGCGGCGACGGCGAGGATCTGCTCCCGCCGCGCGGCGGCCGGGCGCCGGATCCGGCCCGTCTCTTCTCGTGCCATGCCTGCCTCCGTTCCGCGTTCACCGGTTCACGGCCTGGCTACTGAGCTGTGAATTATTCGTAACCTACCGAGTACTCGGTAGGTAAGGAAGACCTACCGGCCAGTAACGTGAGCGGAGGCCTCGCTGCCCAGCCGGGCGACCAGTTCGTCGGGGATTTCCGCAGCCGATCGGGCATGGGCCCGCAGTGCCATGAGCAGGGTGTCCCGTACGCGGGCGCACCTCGGGTCGGCAGCGAGATTGCGCAGCTCGCTGGGGTCGGCGAGGCTGTCGGCCAGGAACACGTCCTCCTCGTCCGGCGTCGCGGGCTGCCCGTCGAGGCGAACGGTCGAGTCGAGCCGGTAGCGACCGTTCCGGATGCAGGTGCGCCGGGGCCAGCCGCGCCCGCCGTACCAGGTGCCCGCGTTCCGGTTGGGGAACGCTCGGCTCGCCGGGCCCCCGTAGCCGATGGTCGCCATGACGTGCTCGGGAGCCGGGTCGGTGAACAGATCGCGGCCGCCGGTCTCCGCCCCTGCCGCGATCCCGGCCAGGCCGAGCAGAGTCGGGCCCAGATCGAGGGATTGGGCGAGATCGCCGCGCCGCGCCGGGGCCAGGTGACCGGGCCGGCGCACGATGAGCGGCACCCGATGGCTCTGGGGCGCGAAGGTGTGCTTGCCGAACGCACCGCCCTCCCCCAGGTGCACGCCGTGGTCGGAGGTGAGCACGACAATGGTCTCCTCGGCGATGCCCAGCTCGTCCAGCGCGGCGAGGAGCGCCCCGATCTGCTCGTCCACCCAGGCCACCAGTGCCAGGTAGTCCGCTTGGGCCCGGCGCAGATCGCGCTCGGCCATCTCGCGCCCGCCGTTCAGCTCGCCGAAGCGCCGTTCGAACCGGCTCTCACCGGCACCGCGGTCGAGGTCGCGGCCTGGTTGCGCGTCCGGCCGGAAGACGCGGGCCCACCGTTGAGGGGGCACCACCGGCGTGTGCGGCTGCAGGAACGACGCGCGCAGCAGGAACGGCGTGGACGCCTGGCGCATCCAGGCGATGGCGCGCCGGGTCACCTCTTCAGGGCGGTAGTCCTCATCACGGTGCCTGCCTCCGACGACGAAGCGCATGCCTGGTGTGCGGACCAGCGAACGTTCGTCGCCGCCGGCGAGCGGGTCGCGCATTCCGGCGCCGGTGTGGTCGTCCAGCTGCCATGGGGTGAGCGCGGACGGGATGTGCTCCTTGCCGAAGCTGGCGGTGGCGTAGCCTGCGGCGGCGAACACTTCAGGAAAGGTGACCAGCCCTTCGGGGAGAGGGAACCCCGGGCTTGCCGCCTCATTGTGGTAGACGCCCGTCCGGTCCGGGGGAAGGCCGGTCAGAGCGGAGGTCCGGCTGGGCACGCATACCGGCGAGTTGGTGTAGCAGCGGTCGAACACCACTGCGCCGGCCGCCAGCGCGTCCACGGCGGGAGTGTGCGGGCTCAGCCCTCCGGCCGTCGCGTAGCAGCCGAGCGCGTCGGCGCGCAGTTCGTCACAGTACAGCCAGAGGATGTTGGGGCGGCGGAAGCTCATGTGGCGGCCTCCGCCGCGCACAGCCCGAGCAGCGCGTCGCTGAGTTCGGCGAGCCTTTTCCGCGGCAGCAGTCCGATGGCGGTGGCCGCGATCTCCACGAGGCTGAGTGGTCCTGCCATGGCCGCGAGCGGGCCTGACAGCAGGCCGGGGAGCCGCTGGTCCAGGAGCGCTCGCGCGGCCGGGTCGGTCAGTAGTTCCCGCAGCGGGGTGTGCACGCTCAGCGGCCCGTCGGGGTAGTCCTCGCGTCGCACCGGCTCGCGTGCCGCCACGACCCGGGTCCATTGCCGCCGCACCTGCAGATGGCGCTCATCGGGCTCGTCGTGCGCGGGCAGGCCGAGCCGTTCGTACTGCTCGGCAGGCGCGTCGCCGTCTCGCATCAAGCCGACCAGGAGACGGATCATCCTGGCCTCCAGCGCGTCGTCGATCAACGGCCGCTGCTGCTCCGGGTCCTCCTGGAGGTCGAACAGCAGGGTGCCGAACGTGTGCGGGTTGGACATGGCCTGGCCCGAGGTCCGCAGCACCGGCACGTCCTTGGTGAACGCGAACGGCGCCACGAGCTCGGCCTCGCGCAACTCCTCGGGGCGGAAGCGGGCCATCATGTGCGTGGGCATCAGCGTGTATTCGAACAGCGGGCCGTTGGACGGGCCCTCGGGCGCGCGCATGTAGACGTAGCGGCCGTCGGTGACGCTCACGTGACCGCCGAAAGCGCCGAAAAGGGCCGCCTGACGCACCGGCCTGTCCGATGCGACCACCTGCCCCAGCGGCCTGCCCTGCATGTCGGGAGGGCACGGGAGGCCGAACCATTCCAGCAGCGTCGGCCCGAAGTCGATCGTCTGCACCAGGGCCGAGCGGTGTTCGCCCGCCGCCTGCGCGGAGCGGGGGTCCCACACGAACAGCGGCGTGTGAATCGTCTCGTCGTACCAGGGCGGCACGTTCTTGCCCCACCAGCCGTGCTCGCCCAGCAGGAAGCCGTGGTCGGTGACGACCATGAGCAGGGTGTCGCGCCACAGGTCCAGTTCGTCCATGCGGTCGAGCACCCGGCCCAGCGACCGGTCGCACATCGACAGCAGCGCCGCGTAGCGGTTGCGTACGTGCGCGACCTGCTCGGGGGTCTCCAGCACCTGCGCGTAGTCGGGCCAGTCCAGGTGCGGACCGTCGTAGTCCTCGGGGTAGAGGTCGTGATAGCGCTGGTAGCTGAAGAACGGCTCGTGCGGGTCGAACGTCTCGATCTGCAGGAACCAGCCGTCCTCGGCATGGTTGACGTCCAGGAAGTGCAGGCCGGCGTCGAAGGTCAGCGTCTGCGGGTGGTCGGCCTCGTCGGCGAGGTAGCGGCGGTTCACCCAGTCCTGGCGGTAGGCGGGCCGCCGGACGCGTCTGAGATCCTCGGGCATCTCCGGGTCCGCGACCTGGCCCTTCCAGAAGTCGCCCTCCTGACCGCGGAAGAACTCATAGGTACGGAAACGGTTGTGGTACGTCGCGCCACCGTCCTCCCAGTAGTGGGCGTGATCGGTGGCCAGGTGCGTGTGCACGCCCGCGTCGGTGAGCAGTTGCGGCACCGAATCGTCGAACGGCTCCAGCGGCCCCCATCCCCGATGCAGGAAGTTGTAGCGCCCGGTGTGCATCTCCCGGCGTGCCGGCATGCACGGCATGCTTCCCGCGTAGCAGTTGTCGAAGGTGGTCGCACGCTCGGCGAGCCGCGCGAAGTTCGGTGCGTGGACGCCCTCTGCCCCGTAAGGCGGCAGGTGGCGGCGGTTGAGGCTGTCGAACATGACGACGATGGCCTTCACGGGTTCCCCTTCCAACGCTTTACCTACCGAGTATTAGGTAGGTAACGTTGTGGACATACAACCGTCGCACCGCCCTCATAGCAACCCCCTGGAGACATCGTGGCCACCCCGCCCGACATCGTGGTGATCGTCGCCGATCAGCTCCGCGCCGACGCGGTGGGCGCCTTCGGCGCGAAGCATGCTCGCACTCCGCACCTCGACGCGCTCGCCACCGACGGGATGACCTTCACGAACGCGTTCGTCCAGCATCCTGTGTGCTCGCCAAGCCGGGCATCCTTCCTCACCGGCTGGTATCCGCACACGACCGGCCACCGGACCCTCGACGGGCTTCTGCGCCCGGAGGAGCCGAACTTCTTGCGGACGTTCCGCGACCAGGGTTACCGGGTCGTCTGGGCGGGCGACCGAGGCGACACGTTCGCACCGGGTGCCACCGAGCTCAGCGTGGACGAGCACGGTTTCACCCGGCCCCCCGCCGGGCCACGCTGGGGAGGCGCTCCCTACCAACGGATGCGGCGCCGCCCGGAGATCACCGGAATCGGGCCCGACGACCCGCTCTGGGACCGGCTTTTCTACGGCGGTGAAGTCCTGGACGACGCGCTCGATTTCGACGAGGCGGCCGTGCGGACCGCGGAGTCATGGCTGCGTACCGTCCCATCGCAGCCATGGGTGCTGTTCGTGCCGCTGGTGGCGCCGCACTGCCCGTTCGAGGTGCCGGAGCCGTGGTTCTCCTTGCACAATCGCGCGGAACAGCCGCCCCCGGTCGCGGCGCCCGACGGAGACAACCCCGCGTACCTCGCGGCGATCAGGGACAGGCACGGTCTCGCCCGTGCCACCCCCGAGGTATGGCAGGAGGTGGCCGCCGTCTACCACGGCATGGTGTCCCGTTTGGATGATCACGTCGGGCGCATTCGCGCCGCCGTCGCCGCCGCGGGGACCACCGACAACACCGTGATCGCGTTCTTCGCCGATCACGGCGAGTACCTGGGCGATTTCGGAGTCGTCGAGAAGTGGCCCTCCGCCATGCACGCGTGCATCACCCGCGATCCGCTGATCCTCAGCGGCGGCCCCGTGCCCTCCGGCCGCACCAGCGACGCGCTCGTCGAGCTCATCGACGTGATCCCCACCCTGCTCGACCTCGCCGGCATCAGCGCGACCCACAGCCATTACGGGCGCAGTCTCCGGCACCTGTTCGACACCCCGGACGCCGAGCACCGCACCTACGCGTTCACCGAAGGCGGCTTCCTGGTCGAAGAGGAGCCGAGGATGGAGCGCGGCCCGTTCCCGTACGACCTCAAAGGCGAGCTCCAGCACGAGAACCCGACCCTTGTCGGCAAGGCGTTCGCCGTGCGAGACCGCGACTGGACCTACGTGTGGCGCCTCTACGAACCACCGGAGTTGTACAACCGCCACGCCGACCCCGACGAGACCGATAACCTGTGCGGAAGGCCGGACCACGCGGCCGTCGAAGAGAGGATGCGCACCGCGATCCTGTCCTGGCTCGCCGCCACCACGGACGTCCTCCCCATGGACCGAGACCCTCGCCGCCCCACCGTCGACTTGCCGACGCCCGGCCTGGCAGCACCCGCATGAAACCGGCCCGCAGACGCCTGGCCCCCAGGTAGACCTGTTCGGATCAACGACGAGCCCGCCATCGAGGCGGTCAGCCTCACCCGTACCTCCACCGAAGCACCAGGAGTCCCCGGCCGACTCGGCGGAGGCGGACCGGAGCAGCCGCAATGCACCCGGCGACAAGCCTGTCAGGATGTCGGCGGCCTCGTCCAGATCCGGGCACCCCCTCCGAACGTTCTGACGACCAGGCTCGCTACCTGTCATGCGCACTCCTCGCCGCCCCCAGCGGCCACGCTCCGTCGTCAACGGAACGGGCAGCCCGACGAATGCCGATCACGCGATCAGCGACTCCGGCCAGTCCCTCTCCTCCCGAGGCGGGCCGCAGCCACCCTCTCCTCCAGCTTCGTGAGCACGTCAGGGAGCGTCAGATCGATACCTCTCCTGGGCGTCGGCCGAGAACCTCGGGCACCCGGCTGTGCCGGCGCACCATCGCCGCCGATCCTTCGTCGATGTAGCCGAGGCAGCACGGGATCGCCTCGTGGTCGGCGACGAGGTGGCGGTGATGGATCGGCCCGTGCTGGGCGATCTTGTTGCGGAGGACCTGAGCGCCCGGTTGAGCACGAGCACTTTCGGCCCGCCCGGCGGCGAGTGACGGGCGAGCCGGCCGCTGACCGTGCGCATGAGCCGCGGTACCGGCGGGGGCCGGATCGGCGGGCAAGGCGCATGGAGCCGCCGGCGTGTGGAGCCATGCGCGCCGGGCGCGGCCCGGCCATCCAAGCGGCGGGTCGCGCCGGGAATGTCTATCGAAGGTGTGACGCATTCGCAGGTTGGTCCGCGACAGGCTCGGCACATGAACATCACACGCGCTCTGGCCGCGGCGGTCACGCTGATGGCCCTCTGCCCGTCCGCCGCCGCAGCCGGTGCCCGGGAAGGCGCTCTGAGCTGGGGTGACTGCCCAGGAGGGAGCGGCGCCACGGGCATGCGCTGCGCCACGCTGCGGGTTCCGGTGGACTGGTCGAAGCCCGGCGGCCGCACGATCGAGCTCAAGCTGGGCCGGCTGGCCGCCACCGGATCGCGCCCGGCCAAGGGGACGGTGCTGGCGAACTTCGGCGCGGGCGCACCGGGGATCGCCTACCTTCGTGACGTGCCCGGCGTGTCGACCGCGTTCACGCAGCTTCGGCAGAGCATGGACATCGTCACCTGGGACCCGCGCGGCTACACCAACGGCCACAGCACGCCCCTGCCCTGCCGGATCACGAGCAAGACCGATCCCGAGCTGCCTGACGATCAGGCGGGATTCGACCAGATCGCGGCCGGCAACCGGGCGGACGCCGCCCCGTGTCACGATCCCGATCCCCAGTTGTTCGACAGCATCGGCTCGGTCACGCACGCCCGCGATATGGAGGCGATCAGACGCGCCCTCGGCGAGCCCAGGATCAATCTCTTCATGGGTTCGTACGGCGGTGCCTTCGGGCAGGCGTACGCTCACCTGTTCCCGAAGCGCATCCGGACCATGGTCCTGGACGGGACAGGCAACATGAGCGATCCGGAGAAGGAGAACGCGGCCCGGGCGCGCGACAGCGAGCGGCGGCTGCGGCGATTCCTCGCGTGGTGCGCGGACGAGCCCTCTTGCGTGCTGAGAGGCAAGGACGTACCGCGCCTGTGGCAGGAGCTGGTGGCGCGGTCGGACCGGGCACCGCTTCAGCCCGGCGGCTTCGACGGCGTCAGACTGCAGGACTACCTCGGACAAGCGCTGATCTCCCAAGGACCCGAGCGGTGGCCGGCCCTCGCCGAGGCCATCGCCGCCGCCGGACGTGGTGACGCGTCCAAGTTCGCCGCCTTCCCCGCGCTCGGTGGACCGAACCCGGACGTCATCGCGTGTCAGGACATGCCGCGACCTGCGAGCCATGCCGCGCTGAAGGCTGCCATGAAGCGGCTGCGCGCCGTCGCGCCCAGCACCGGGACGGGTGGCACGACGGTGACCAGGCTTCGCTGCCTCGGCTATCCATCGCCGGTGACCTTCCCTGCCGGGCCGCTGCCCAAGACCGTGCCGCCGCTGCTCGGCGTAGGCACCTGGGCCGACTTCCCAGCCACCGAACGGGTCGTCCGCCAGGTACGGGGAAGCCGGACGATCTACCATGACGGGCCGGGCCACGAGATCTACCTCTCGGGCAACGCCTGCGTCACGGAGAAGGTGAACGCGTACTTCGTCGACAAGACTCTCCCTGCTCCCGGGACCGAATGCTGATGCCCGAATTTGCCCTGGCAGCCGGGTGTGTCCCAGGGTGAGCCGCATGCCACCTGAGCACAGAGGCCGGCTCCGGACGTTCCGCATGCTCGCGGGCACCCGTCGCCTCCCGCAGCCCACCCGCCGGCCGGCGGACGGGAGCCGCCGCCCGCGATGGTGGCGGCTTCCGCCGGTGATCCCGGGCATCCCGTCGATGGCCGCCGATGCCCTGCAGGCGCTCGCCTCCGCGATCGCCGTCTACGCGGTGGCGAGCTGGGAGCGGGCACTGTGGGACCTGAGTGGGGGAAGTGGAGGAGTCACCGCGCCGACCGTGCCAGGTGAGCCGGGCGTGGGCATTCCCCTGATGCCGGCCGCCTTCAGCGTGGGCGTGGCCGCGCCGCTGGCGCTGCGGCGCCGGTTCCCGCTGAGCGCGGCGCTCGTCTCGGTGGCGGTGGCACTGCTCGGTACGGGGGTGCCTGGATGGCCGGGGCGGCTGGTGGCGGCCGTCGCGCTCTGCTCGGCCACCTATCATCGGCCACGGCAGGCCCCTGTTCTGCTCGTCCTGGCCGTGGCATCGGCACTGACGCCGATCTTGTTCGCCACTCCGCTCCCGGGCGGCGCCTGGCCACCCGGGTTCGCGGGCCGGGTCAGCCCCACACCCCTGGCGCAGGGTGTGCTGATCGCCGTCGCGCCGATCGCCGTCGGATACGCGTCGCGCCTGCACCGGGAACACGCCGAGCAAGAGATCCTGCTGCACCAGGCCCAGGCCGCCCGGGTCGTGGCCGAGGAGCGGGCCTGGATCGCCAGGGAGATCCACGACGCCGTCGGACACCACCTGACCGCGATCCGCATGCAGGCGAACGCCGCCCGCCACGTCCTGCCCGACGCGCCTCCACCGGCCGCACGCGCCCTCGGCACCGTGGCCGATCTGTCCGCCTCCGCGTTGCGCGACGTCCGCCTCCTGCTGACGGCGCTGCGCGACGACCACCGGCCCACCGGCGCCACCCTCGCCGACGTGCCCGCCCTCGCCGACCGGCTGTCAGCCCCCGGCTGCCGCGTTCACGTCACGATCGACCGGCACGCCGCGGCCGGCCCGCTGCCCGCCCTGGTCGACCACGCCGGCTACCGCCTCGCCCAGGAAGCCCTGACCAACGCGGTACGGCACGCCGCCGCGAGCCGCGTGGACGTGCGGATCCACCAGGACCTGGACACCGTGACCATCCTCGTCGAAGACGACGGCCAGGGCCGCCCACCGGCCGGCCACCCACCGGCCGGGAGCGGCCTGCGCGGCATGCGGGAACGCGCCCACCTGCTCGGCGGACGGCTCGACATCGGCCCCCGCCCCCCGCACGGATGGCGCGTCGAGGCCGTCCTGCCCACCCACAGCGGAGGATGACATGACGATCCGGATACTGATCGCCGACGACCAGCCCGAGGTCCGCTCTGCGCTGCGGCTCGTCCTCGACGCCGAGCCGGACATCGAAGTGGTCGCCGAGGCGGGCGACGGGTCCCAGGCCGTGCGCGCGGCACACCGGCATCGCCCCGACGTCGTCATCATGGACATCCGCATGCCGCGCATGGACGGCCTGGCCGCCATCGAAACCCTCACCGGCGCGGGCACCGTACCCACGATCATCGCCCTGACCACGTTCGACCTCGACGAGTACCTGTTCGGCGCGCTCCAAGCAGGAGCCGCCGGCTTCCTGCTCAAGGACACGGACCCACGCCTGCTGCTCGACGCCGTCCGCGCCGCCCACCAGGGCCACGGGCTCATCGATCCCCAGGTGACCAGACGCCTGATCCACCGCTTCGCCACCCTCAGCCCCAAACCGGTCACCCCGGCGTACAACCAACTCACCGTCCGCGAGCGGGAAGTGCTCCACCACCTGGCGCAAGGGCGCAGCAACGCCGAGATCGCCCGGGAACTCTGGATCGAGGAGGGCACGGTCAAGACGCACGTCAACCGCATCCTCGCCAAGCTCCGCCTACGCACCCGCGTACACGCCGCGATCTACGCCCATCAGCATCGCCTCTGATCCCTGCTCGCGGCCGATCACGCGGGACGGCGCACACCGCGATCCGTCAGCACCTGGACGGCCTCACCGCCCGCCACCTGCCGCTCGCGCGGGCTCGGAGTCGGATGGCGTTGACGACGCGGTGTGCTTCATGCTCCCGGAGCGTCGATCGGGTTGCTGCCGAATCGGCCGGAGAGCGCGACGACCCGTTCGAGGTGAGCGAAGGCGCCCTCCGGATGCCGATGGACCTCGTCGAGAAAGCTGCTTCGCATGCTCGATGCGAAGTCGAGCCGCGGATAGGCCGTCAGGATGTCGGCGAGATCATCGGACGCGAGCCCTTCCCGGCCGAGTCCGGCGACGTCGACGGCCGCCCCCGCTTGGACCAACCGGAACACGGGCACCTGCTCGGCCACGAGGTTGGCGTGCCGCAGAATCGCCTCCTCCACGAGGTGGATGCGCTCGAGGTCCCATCCGCGCCCTTCGAGGAAGCGGCACGCCACATCGGCACCGACGCGTGCGAACTCGCTCTCGCCGGCGTAAGTGTCGGTGAGGCCGAGATCGTGGATCATCGCCGCGACGAAGGCGGCCTCCTCGTCGGCTTCGGGCTCTGGCACGAGGCACCGGCCGAAGAGGTACGTGCGATAACTGTGATTGAGCAGGTAAGCGGGTGCGGCCTCGGCGGCGAGGTCGGCGGCTGCCCGGCTCGTGGGCGTTCGAGGAATCGCGGGGATCATCGGCTGGTCCATTCGTCAGAGGAATCGAACGATCACCATCATCGTCGGCGGCACGACCTGTGTCCGCAAGGACGCGGACATGTCAGATCCGGACACGGCTGCGCCGGGCGGGTCACGTCCGGATGTGACATGTTCATGTCGCTGCGGACATGCCGACGATCCGGCAGAGTTGGTGCCATGACCTCTCACCTCGTCGTGATCACCGTGTTCGACGGCGTGGAGCTCCTCGACGTCGCCGGACCGCTTGAGGTGTTCTCCACCGCTGATCGCCTCCTGGGCGAAGACGTCCCCGGCTACAGGACGCTGGTCGCCGGCCCCCGGCCTGGGCTCGTCCGCTGTGCCGGGGGTACCTCGATCGCAGCCGATGTCTCATGGAGAGAACTGCCTCGCGAGATCGGCACTCTCGTCGTGCCGGGTGGCCTGGTGTTCGATGAGAGCGGGGTGAAGGCGCTGGAGGTGGAGTCGCTTGTCCAGTGGCTGGCCGGTCACGCCGCTCACAGCGCGACTCGAATAGCCTCGGTATGCGCGGGAGCGCACATGCTGGCCACCGCCGGGTTGCTCGACGGGCGGCGGGCGACGACGCACTGGGCGACGGCGGGCCAGCTCGCCGCCGACCATCCCGAGGTGACCGTCGAGCCCGACGCGATCTACGTGCGTGACGAGCACGTCTGGACGTCGGCGGGCGTGTCCACGGGGATAGACCTCGCGCTCGCCCTGGTCGCCCGCGACCACCATGCCGAGTTGGCCCGCCGTGTCGCCCAATGGCTCGTCATGTACATGCGGCGACCGGGCGGTCAGAGCCAGTTCAGCGAGCTTCTGGCGTACTCGTCAGCCACGGACGCCCAGGTCGCCCGCCTGCAGGCATGGATTCCGGATCATCTCACCGAGGACCTGTCCAACGACGCGCTCGCGCGCCGGACGAACCTCAGCGTCCGGCACTTCTCGCGGCTCTTCCGTCAGCACGTCGGGGTGACACCTGCACAGTATGTGGAGTCGGTCCGACTCGCCGCCGCCGCGCGGCAACTCGTCCACACCGGCAATGGGCTCAGAGCCATCGCGAACGCGGTCGGGCTCGGCTCGGTCGAGACGTTCCACCGGCTGTTCAAGCAGCGCTTCGGCGTCACGCCCGCGGCCTATAGGGAGCGTTTCACCACAGTGGAAGCATGACCGTGTCGTCTCGCCCTGACACCGCCGCTGACACGGCACCGCGTGAAGGAAAATCTCTCGCAGGGATCGAAGACACCCTTTCAAACACCCGCTGCCACCGCGATGCCCAGTCCCAGCAGGACGACGCCGGTGATCACGCTGAGTCCCCGCAGGACGGCCGGCCGCGACACCAGGGCGCGACCCCGGCCGACGGCCCAGGTGAGCAACGCGTACCAGGAGGCGCTGACGAGCGCCCACAGGGCTCCCAGGGCGACGGTCGACAGGAACACCGGGCCTTGCGCGGTCACGAACTGGGGCAGCACCGAGACGGCGAACACGCCCGCCTTGGGGTTGCCGAGGTTGGTGATCAGGCCGGTGACATATCCGCCCGCGAAGCCGGTGCGCCGCCCCTCCTCGCGGGACGGGCGGGCGGAGATGGGGGTGAGCGCGGTCCGCAGCGTGTTCACCCCGAGAATCATCAGCACGACGCCGCCGGCGATCCGGAGCGCCGCGTATGCGGCGGGGCTGGCGAGCAGGACGGCGGACAGCCCGGTCGCGGCGGCCGTCGACCACAGCAGGAAGCCGCTGGCGTTGCCCGCGAGCGTGCCTTGCAGCGTACGCCGGCCGCCTTCCAGAGCCTGGCGGATCATCAGGGCTTGGCTCGCGCCTGGCAGCATCGCCAGCAGCAAGGTGGTGGCGAGGAAAACGGGCACATGCGTGGGCATGGGAAAGAACCCCTTCCCGGGGAACGCGGCCGATGGATGCACCACCAGGCTTCCCGTCTCGCGCCCCAAAGAGAAGTTAAAAGAGAAGGGCGCAGCGTTAAGATGAGTAAATGCTGGTGGATCCGGGGCAGCTGCGCCTTCTCGCCTTGATCGAGCGGCACGGCTCCCTGACGGCGGCGGCGCACGCGCTCCAGCTCACACCCGCGGCGGTCACCCAGCAGGTGGCCAAGGCCGAGCGCGACTGGCAGGCGCCCCTGGTCATCCGCGGTCCTCGCGGAGCAACGCTCACCGCGGCCGGTGCGCTGCTCGCCTCCCACGGCCGAACCGTGGAGGAGGCATCGGGCAAGGCCGAGGCGCAACTGGCCGCGCTGCTCGGCCACCTCTCCTTCCGTCTGCGGATCGGCACGTTCCAGGCGGCTGCCCTGCACCTGCTGCCACCGGCCCTGACGGCCCTGCGCCACCGCCATCCGGACGCCGACATCTCCCTCATCGACGTGGTGTCCGGACGCGGAGCGGGCGAGATCATCGCCGGGCGCCTGGACCTGGCCGTCGTCGCATCCTGGGGAACGCCGCTCGCCCCGCCCCCGCACCTGCGGGCCCACCCGCTCCTGCTGGACCCGATGGTCGTGGTCCTCCCCGATGACCACCCGCTGGCCACCGGGCAACCCGCGGACACCGCTCTGCACCTGCGACAACTACGCGACGAATCGTGGGTCTCCATCCTGGCCGGCCACGCCGCCCGCGAACAGTTCCACGACGCCGCCCGCCAGGCCGGCTTCACTCCCACCGTACGGTTCGAAACCGAGTCCTACGACGTCGCCCAGGCCCTCGTCGGCACCGGCATCGCGGTGGCACTGGTCTCACGCCTGGCCCTGACCCACGCGCCCGGCACCACCCACCGCGAACTGGCCCACCCCAGGCCCTACCGCCAGATCTACGCCTTGACCAGAACCGACGCCGGCCTCACACCACTCGCAGACCTGCTCATCGACCTCCTCCGTGATGTCGCGAGCGACATCACCGCCACCTGGTAAGCCCCCTCGCAAGAAAGAACAACACTCACCGAACTCACGGCCTACTCCCTGCTCGATTCACCCCGGTTCCCAGTCGTCAAGGAGACGACGCGGCACGAAGCCGGATTTGGACCGGCCCGATCAAGCTGATGAACGCGGTCGAGGCGAGGTGGAGGCCTCGCGTGGAAGGCTGCGCCGCTTGTCCCGATGCGGCGACGCCGGTTTCACCGGCTGATGGGCAGCGGTCCCGCCTCAGGGGTGAAGAATCGGCGGTCGACGTGCTCCACCGCGTGGTCGATCGCGCCCACCACCACGCACTCGTCGCCCAGCGTGGACGCCCGCACCTCGGGCGGGCGGATGCAGCGCTGTTCGAGCCGGTCGCGCAACGGGGGCAGCAGGACGTCGGCCGAGCGGGAGAATCCGCCGCCGAGGACGACCAGTTGCGGGTCGAGCAGCAGCACCATGGCCGCGGTGCCCACGGCCAGGTCGTCCACGTAGCGGAAGAGCTCCTCCAGCGTGGCCAGGTCGCCGGCGCGGGCGGCGGTCAGCGTGTGGCCGGCGGCGTCCTCGGGTGAGGTGCCGGGCGGCACGACGGCGCTGGTGTTGAGGTGCTCGGGGGCGTGGAACCAGCGGGACTCCGGCAGCATGGCGACTTCGCCGGCGGCCGCGCCGAACCCGCGGTGGACCTTTCCGTCGATGATGAGCCCGGCGCCCATGCGCCTGCCGACGTGCAGGAACACCACGTCGCGGGCATCGCGGGCGGCCCCTCGCCGAAATTCGGCCAGCGCCGCCAGCCGGCTGTCGTTCTCGACCAGGATCTCGCACGGGAACATCTCCCGCAGGCGGCCCGCCAGGTCCAGGCCGGTCCACGCCGGGACGGCGGCGGAGAAGGCGATGCGGCCGTCGGGAGTGATCACGCCGGTGGTACCAGCGGCCACGGCCCACAGATCGGCAGGGGTCTTGCGGCTGGCCGCGAGACAGCCGGATACGGCGCGTTCGATGGCGGCCAGGCGTTCGTCCAGCGGGGCGTCCGGTTCGACGGGCTGGCGGGTCTCGGCCAGGACGTGGCCGTCCAGGTCGGACAGCGCGGCCCGGACGTTGTGCCCGCCTATGTCGACGCCGACGAGATGCCCGCTGTCGGCGCGGAAGCGGTAACGGCGGGCCGGTCGTCCCATGGTGCCGGGGCTCGGCGATACCTCTTCGACCCAGCCGAGTGAGGCCAGTTCGTCGACCACCTCCTTCGTGGAGGGGCGCGACAGCCCGGCCCGTTCGGCGAGCGCCGACAGGGTGAGCGGTCCGGTCTCCCGCAGTGCCCTGATGGTGGTCAGGGAGTTGAGCTGCCTGAGGCGGGACAGGTCGCCGCCGCGTAGATCCACCAAGCCACCTTAATGTAGGTCTCCTCTGTAATCAGACATTATGCCAGCGTCGGCAGCCGGGCGCGTGCTCCAGGATGGCCGCATTTGCCCGGAAGTTGTCCATTGACCGTTGTGATCGTTCACTGCTACTAATGAAGCGCTCCTTCTTAAGTGAGATGAGGCAGGCGATGTCCTTCGCAGATATCGGCGAGGTCGGGTGCGCGCGGGGCGAGGCGCGGGTGTTCGAGTTCGGATGGCAGTCGTGGAGCCCCACCGGCGTCTACCGGTTAGGTGACACCCCGCCCCGACCGGCCGACGGCAACATCCAGACCCTCTGCTACCGCCCGGAGACGCCGGTACCGGCCGGGTCGTTCCAGGGCGAGGGCCTGCTGGCCGTCGATCCGGGGGACGGCGGCCCGGTGGAGCTGTGGTCGGCGCCTGATCCGCCGGCCGTGCCCTCGATCCGGGCGCGCCGGGTGAACGACCGTCTGGTGATCTCCGCCGACGGTCCGGTACGGCATGAGCGCGTCGAGGGGGGCCTGGGACGAGCGCTGCGCCATTGGGCCGACGGCCTGGCCCCCAGCCGCGCTTTCCCGTCCGTGCCACCGATGTGGTGCACCTGGTACGGCTACTTCGACCGGGTCACCGAGGCCGACGTGCTGGAGAACCTGAAACTGGCCGCCGAACACGAGCTCGGCGTGGACATGTTCCTCATCGACGACGGCTACGAGGCGGGCATCGGGGACTGGCTGGACCCCAGGCCCGGCTTCGGCTCGCTGGAACGGGCGGTCGGTGCCGTGACCGCGTCGGGCGCGAGGGCCGGCATCTGGACGGCGCCTTTCCTGGTCGGCCACGACAGCCGCCTGTACAGGGAGCACCCGGACTGGATGGCCGGCGGCGCTCACGCGGGCCACATGTGGGACCAGGACCTGGCCGTGCTCGACGTCACCCATCCGGACGCGGCCGCGTACCTGGTCGGCGTCTTCGAACGGTTCGCCGCGATCGGCGTCACCCACTTCAAGCTCGACTACCTCTATGCCGGCGCTCTGGCCGGGCGGCGGCACGAGGATCTCGGCCCGATCGACGCCTACCGGCGCGGCCTCGAACTGGTCCGCCGGGGCGCCGGCCCCGGCGCCACGCTGCACGGCTGCGGCGCGCCGATGCTACCGAGCATCGGCCTGGTCGACATCATGCGCGTCAGCCCCGACATCGCGCCCACGCTGCACCCGAAGAAGGGCGACCTCAGCCAGCCGTCGCAACTCGGCGCCCGGCTGACCGGCGCGGCCCGCGAGTTCCTGCACGCCCGCTGGTGGGTGAACGACCCCGACTGCCTGATCGTCCGCCCCGAGGTCGAGGCACGCGAGGAATGGGCCGCGCACATCGGCGCGACGGGCGGCCTGCGCGGCTCCAGCGACCCGATCGCCGCGCTCGACGACTGGGGGCTGTCGGCCACCCGGCGGCTCATGGTCCCCACCCGCACGGAGCCGGCATGAGGCGGCACGGCGGCATCCGCGGCCGGGAGAGGCCGTTCCCGTCGCACACCCGCGGCACCTGGTACGCCTACCTGTTCGTGGGGCCGAGCCTGTTCGGCGTGGTCGCCTTCCTGCTGCTGCCGGTCATCGTCGTCTTCGTCCTCAGCTTCTTCCACTGGGAGCTGCTGTCGGACCCGTCCTTCACCGGGCTGGAGAACTACGCCCGCCTGGTCGGCGACGGCGAGGCCTGGCATTCGCTCTGGGTGACCGTCCTGTACGTGCTGCTGTGCGTCCCGTTGCAGACCGTGCTCGCCCTGGCCGCCGCCATGCTGCTGAACCAGCGGGTCAAGGGCGTGCGGTTCTACCGGTCCCTGTTCGTGGTGCCCTGGATGGCCACCCCGATCGTGCTCGGCCTGGTCTGGAACTGGATCTTCGACCCGCGCGACGGCGCGCTCAACCAGGCGTTGTCCCTGATCGGCGTGACCGGCCCGGACTGGCTGTCGGACCCCTCGTGGGCGCTGCCCGCCGTCGCCCTGGTGACGGTCTGGCAGTACAGCGGCTACAACATGCTGTTCTTCCTGGCCGGGCTGCAGGGCATCCCGAAGGAGTTGTACGACGCGGCCGCCACGGACGGCGCCACGCCGCGCCAGCGGTTCTGGCGGGTGACGCTGCCCCTGCTCAACCCCACGATGTTCTTCGTCATGGTGACGAACATGATCGGCGCCTTCCAGGTGTTCGACACCGTCTACGTGATGACGAACGGCGGGCCCTCGGGCAGCACCGCGGTGCTCAACTTCACGATCTTCGAGACCGCGTTCAGGCGGTTCGACTTCGGCTACGCGTCCACGCTGTCGATGCTGCTCTTCGTGATCATCCTGCTGGTCACGCTGGTGCAGGTCAGGTTCTTCAGCAAGCGCACCACTTACGACCTGAGCTGAGTGACGGATGACGACCAAGCGGATCCTGCTGTACGCGGCGCTCGCGGCCGGGGCCTTCATCTCGGTCTTCCCCTACCTGCTGGTGGTGCTGACCGCGTTCAAGACCAAGGCGCAGCTCAACTCCACCGAACCGTGGCTGCCCGGCGTGCCCCCGACCCTGGACAACCTCGGCCGGCTGCTCGGCGGTGACTTCCCCCAGTACATCCTCAACACAGTGATCATGACCGTGCTGCTCACGCTGGGGCAGCTCGTGTTCACCACGTTCGCGGCCTACGCCTTCGCCCGGCTCCGCTTCCGCGGCCGGGACGTGCTCTTCTGGCTCTACATGGCCACGATGATGGTGCCGAGCGCGGTGACCATGATCCCCCTGTTTCTCATCATGCGCGAGCTCGACCTGGTCAACACCTGGTACGGGCTGCTGGCCCCGTACATTCTCGGCACGCCGTACGGCATCTTCCTGATGCGGCAGTTCTTCAAGGGGCTGCCCGCCGGCCTCGAGGAGGCCGCGCGGATCGACGGGGCGGGCCCGCTGACCGTGCTCGTACGGATCCTGCTGCCGCTCTGCCGGCCCGCCCTCGGCACACTGACGATCATCACGGTGATCTCGTCGTGGAACAGCTTCCTGTGGCCCCTCATCATCACCAGCGGTGACGCCACCAAGGTCGTCACGGTCGCGATCGCCGCGCTCAAGGTCGGCATCGGCGTCGACTACAACCTCATGATGGCCGGCGGCCTGATCGCGCTCGCCCCCATGGTGGCCGTCTTCGTCTTCTTCCAGAAGTACATCGTCCGGTCGGTCGTCCTCACCGGCCTGAAGTAGGAGAGCCCACGTGCGAACCCCCCGTCTGCGCCACGCGGCCGTGCTGGCCGGTGCCGCCCTGCTCACCCTGACCGCCTGCGGCTCCGGCGACGCCGGTGCCGGCGACGGCGGCAAGGTCACCCTGACCTACCGGCTCTGGGACGACCAGCAGAAGGTCGGCTACGAGAAGGTCATGGCCGCCTTCGAGAAGGCCAATCCCGGCATCGACGTCCAGATCGAGCTGCTGCCCTACGACCAGTACTGGACCAAGCTGACCGCCGACGTCGTGGCCGGCACCGCGCCGGACGTGTTCTGGATGACGCCCACCCAGTTCCCCGAGTTCGTCACCAAGGGCGTGCTCGCCGAGGTCGAGGCCGACACCGCCAAATACAACCA
This sequence comes from Nonomuraea maheshkhaliensis, assembly GCF_039529435.1. NCBI lineage: Bacteria > Bacillati > Actinomycetota > Actinomycetes > Streptosporangiales > Streptosporangiaceae > Nonomuraea > Nonomuraea maheshkhaliensis. The sequence goes on along the minus strand of NZ_BAAAMU010000041.1, from coordinate 24,902 downwards.
GACGGTCGTCGGCTCCTTCACCTACCAGGGCGAGCTTTACGGCGTGCCGAAGGACTGGGGCACCGTCGGCCTGCTCTACAACAAGGACCTGTTCGACAAGGCCGGCGTCGAGATGCCGGACCAGCTCACCTGGAACGCCGACGGCACCGGCACCCTGCTGGACGTCGCCCGCAAGCTCACCGTGGACGAGGCCGGCAAGCACCCCGACGAGGCCGGCTTCAATCCGGACAAGGTCAAATCGTACGGGTTCGGGTCCTGGAACCACTACCAGACCCAGTGGATGAACTGGGTCAACTCCAACGGCGGCAAGCTCCTCGACCAGCCGTTCGGCAAGTACACCTTCAACGACGAGGCGTCGGTCCAGGCGCTGCGGTTCGGTGTCGACCTGATCAACAAGTACCACGTGTCGCCGCCCGCCACCCGGACGAACCCGCCCACCGGCAAGATCACCGACATGTTCACCGCGGGCGAGGTGGCGATGTTCCCGGCCAACAACGCGCTGCTGCCGTTCGTCGCGCCGGGGGCCGGCTTCAAGCTGGGCGTCGCACCCATGCCGGAAGGACCGCAGGGCCGCTCGGTCAACCTCAACGGCCTGGCCGAAGCCGTCTACGCCAAGAGCGAGCACCCCGAAGAGGCGATGAAGCTGGCCGCCTACCTCGGCACCGCGGAGCCGCAGAAGATCATGGCCGACGGCGGCTACGTCTTCCCCGCACTCGACGGTCTCGCCCAAGGCTACGTCGGCTTCTGGAAGGCCAAGGGCATCGACGTCTCCCCGTTCCTGGAAGAGGCCGAAGGCACCACCTTCCCGCTGCCCGTCACCACCGGGTTCACCGGCTTCGAGACGAAGCTCAACCAGATCTTCAACGAGATGTACCTCGGCAAGCTCACCCCGAAGCAGGCGGCCGACCAGGCCGTGGCCGAAGGCAACGCGACCATCGAGTAGGGAGCCCCCACCCCATGATCACCCGGCGTGCGTTGTTCGCCGGGGGCGCGAGCGCGGGCTTGGCCCTCGCACTGGGCGGCAGCCCGGTGCGGGCGGCGGCCCGTCGTGCCCCCTTGTCCGATCCCTTCCAGCTCGGCGTCGCCTCCGGCGAGCCCACGTCCGACGGCGTGGTGCTCTGGACGCGGCTCGCCCCCGACCCGCTCGCCCTCGACGGCCTGGGCGGCATGCCGGACCGCCCCGTCCCCGTCAAGTGGCAGATCGCCAAGGACGAGAACTTCAAGAACGTGGTGCGCGCCGGCACCGAGACCGCCGTGCAGGAGGAGGCGCACAGCGTCCACGTCGAGGTGGACGGCCTCGACGCGGGCGCGGAGTACTTCTACCGTTTCCGCGCCGGCGGCGACATCTCCGAGACCGGCCGCACCATGACGGCGCCCGCCCGGGGCGTCCGTGACCGCGCGCTGAACCTGTCGTTCACCTCCTGCGCCGACTACCAGACCGGCTGGTTCACCCCGTACCGCCGGATGGCCGAGGACCAGCCCGACCTGATCGCCTTTCTGGGCGACTACATCTACGAGTACGGCGACTACAAGTACCCCGTACGCGACCAGGCCGGCGGCGAATGCCTCGATCTGGCCGGCTACCGGCTGCGCCATGCCCAGCACAAGGCCGACCCGGAGCTGCGGATGGCGCACGCCATCGCCCCCTGGGTGGTGGTCTGGGACGATCACGACATCGAGAACGCCTGGGCCGGCGACGTACCGGAACAGCCCGACCCGCCCTTCCTCAAGCGCCGCGCCGACGCCTTCCAGGCCTACTACGAGAACATGCCGCTGCGCCGCGCCCAGAAGCCGGACGGCTCGTCGCTGCGCCTTTACCGAAGCCTGCGCTGGGGCTCCGTCGCCAACCTGCACCTGCTCGACACCCGCCAGTACCGCGACCTGTACGCGTGTACCGGCAAGTCCGGCACCGTCGGCCCCGAGTGCCAGGAACGCTTCGCCCCCAACCGCACCATCCTCGGCCAGGAGCAGGAGGCCTGGCTCGACGGCGAACTGAAGGGCTCGGAGGCCACCTGGGACCTGCTCGGCCAGCAGGTGTTCATGATGGAGATGGACTGGACCAACGGCGAGGGCAAGGGCTACTCGAACGAGGGCTGGGACGGCTACGTCGGCTCCCGCGACCGCCTGGCCGCCGGCATCGACGCCTACCGGCGCAACGCCGTCGTGCTCACCGGCGACGTGCACTCGCACTGGGCCGGCGAGATCAAGCGCGACTACCGCGACCCCGGGTCGAAGTCCGTCGCCGTCGAGCTGGTCACCACCTCTGTCACGAGCGCGGGCGACGGCCTGGACGAATACCCCAACACGCAGATTCTGCTCGACGAGAACCCGCACGTGAAGTTCTTCAACGGCCGCCGCGGCTACGTCAGGACCCGGATCAGCGACAGCGAGATGAAGGTCGACTTCCGCTCGCTGGCCCGCGTCACCGAGCCGTACGCTCCCGCCTACACCTCCGGCTCGTTCGTCATCGAGCCCGGCGTCCCCGCTCTCAACCCGATCTGACGGGATCCTCCCATGCGTCTCGCGCCGGCTGCCCTCGCGGCGGCCCTCCTCGCCATGCTCTCCGTGCCGTCACCCTTACCCGCCGCCGCCGAGGTCCCGTCCCCGGCAGCCGCGCAAGCGCCGCCCATGGGCTGGAGCAGCCGCTCGCTCGGCTGCTCGGTCTCCGCGACGTCCGTCCGGCAGGCCGCCGACGCGCTGGCCCCGCTCGCGCCGCTCGGCTACCGGTACGTCATCCTCGACGACTGCTGGCTGGCCCCGCAGCGCTCCGGCGGCGCGCTGGTCGCCGACCCGGCTCGCTTCCCCGGCGGAGTCAAGGCCCTGGCCGGCTACGTCCACGGCAAGGGGCTCAAGCTGGGCCTGAGCCTCTCAGCCGGGACGAAGGCGTGCGCCGGCGGCGGCCCAGGCTCCTACAAGTCCGAGGCCGCCGACGCCGCTCTCGTCAAGGGATGGGGCGCCGACTACGTCAAGTACGACTGGTGCTCCATCCCCGCGGCCGACTTCCCCGGCAAGAACGTCCAGCAGATAGCCCAGACCCTCTACCCGCGCATGCGCCAGGCGCTCGGCGACGGCGTCGTGTTCGCCATGAACAACGAGGACGGCAGCACCGTCCCCTGGCTGTGGGGCAAGGACGCCGGCGCCACCACCTGGCGGACCAACCTCTACAACAAGCCCATCGCCGACAACTACCCGAGCATGGTCTCCATCTGGGAGTACAACCAGCTTCGCGCCGAGTACGCCGGCGCGGGCAGTTGGGCGGACCCCGACCTCATCCAGGCCGGCCTCGGGGGCATGACCGCCACCGAGTACCGCGCCCAGTTCTCCCTCTGGGCCATCGGTGCCGCACCGCTCATCCTTCAGGCCGACCCGGCCAAGGCACCCGCGGCGATCGTCGCCAACCCCGCCGTGATCGCCGTCGGCCAGGACCGGCTCGGAGCGCACGGCAGGCTCGTCCGGTCCGACGGCTGGTACCACGTGCTCGTCAAGCCCTTGGCGAACGGGAACCGGGCCGTGGTGCTGTTCAACGAGAGCGACCGGGCCGCGACGATCTCCACGGACCTCGGTGCGGGCCGCCACCTCGTCGAGGACCTGTGGACCGGCGCGGTGACAGGCACGAAGGGCGCTCTGGCCGCGCAGGTTCCCGCCCATGGTGCCGCCATGTACCGGGTGCTGGACGATCAGACCCGGGTTCCGCTCGTCACGTTCGAGGTGGACCCGTCCCCGCTCGGCGACGACCGGCCGACCGTACTGGAGCCCGGCAAGACCGGCGAGATCAGCACCCGGGTGACCAACACCGGCGCCACCCGGCCGGTGCGCGACCTGACCGTACGGCTCACGGTCCCGCAGGGCTGGCAGGTCACCGCCCGTACGCCCGCCACCACCGGACAGCTGAACGGCGGGGAGACGTTCACCGTCACCTGGGCCGTCACGCCGCCCGCCACCGCGGCTCGCACCGACCACCCGCTCAACGCCACCGCGACCTTCGAGGGCGGCCAGGTGCCGGGGGCCGCGGTCGTCAAGGTCGCCGCGGCGCCCGGCTCCGGCACCACCTACCTCAGCGACCTGACTTGGACCGCCGTCCAGAACCACTTCGGCCCCGTCGAGAAGGACACCTCCAACGGCGAGGCCGCCGCGGGCGACGGCAAGCCGCTCACCATCGCCGGCGTCCGGTACGCCAAGGGCCTCGGCGCGCACGCGCCCGCCGAGATCGAGTACTACACCGCTGGCCGGTGCACCACGCTGCAGTTCCTGGCCGGCATCGACGACGAGGTCGGCCAGGCCGGTTCCGCCCGCCTGGAGGTGTGGGCCGACGGCGGTCGCGTCGCCCGGTCCGGGCTCGTCACCGGGGCCGGTGCCGCCGTGCGGGTCACGGCCTCCATCCAGGGCGCCCGCCACGTGCGGCTGGTCGCCGGCAACGGCGGCGACAACGCCTACTCCGACCACGTCGACTTCGCCGACGCCACCATCACCTGCACCTAGGGGTCGGCTCCACCGACGCCGGCATCACCTGCAACCAGGGGTCGACTCCACCGACGCCACCATCACCTGCGACCAGGGGGAACCTGTTCATGATCGTGCCCAAGCCCGTCCACTGCCAGGCCCGGCCGGGACACTTCGTCCTCGGCGGGCGGACCGCGCTCGCCGCCGACCCGGCGCTCGGCGACGTGGCCGCCTGGCTGCGGAGCGAGATCGGCCCCGTCATCGGCGGCGACCTGCCGCCCGCCGCTCCAGGGCCGGGCACGATCACGTTCGCCCTGGACGATCTGCCGCGCGAGGCGTACCGGCTGACGGTGGCGCAGGACGGAGTCCGGATCGCGGCAGGCGGCCCCGCCGGAGCGTTCTACGCGGCGCAGTCGCTCCGGCAGCTCATGCCCCCGGCCGCCTACCGCAAGGCCGGCCCGGGCGGTGAGCTGGAGATTCCGGCCGTCCACATCGAGGACGAGCCACGCTTCGGCTGGCGCGGCTGCCTGCTCGACGTCGCCCGCCACTTCATGCCCAAGCATGACGTGCTGCGCTTCGTCGACCTCATGGCCATGCACAAGCTCAACGTGCTTCACCTGCACCTCACCGACGACCAGGGCTGGCGCGTGGAGATCCGCCGCCACCCCAGGCTCACCGAGGTCGGCGCGTGGCGCGCGCAGAGCCAGACCGGCTGGAACGGCCCCCTCGACGGCCGGCCGCACGGCGGCTACTACACCCAGGACGACCTGCGGGAGATCGTCGCCTACGCCGCCCGCCGGCACATCACCGTCGTCCCCGAGATCGACCTGCCCGGCCATACCCAGGCCGCCATCGCCGCCTACCCCGAGCTCGGCAACCTGGACACGCCCCTCGGCGTGCGCACCGGCTGGGGTGTCGGTGTGAACGTGCTCAACGCCGAGGACAGCACGGTCAAGTTCTTCCAGGACGTCTTCGACGAGGTGCTGGAGCTGTTCCCCAGCCCGTACGTGTGCGTGGGCGGCGACGAATGCCCCAAGGACCAGTGGCGTGACAGCCCGGCCGCGCAGCGCCGCATCCGCGAGCTGGGCCTGCGCGACGAGGAGGAGCTGCAGAGCTGGTTCATCCATCAGTTCGACGCCTACCTGACCGCCCGCGGGCGGCGGCTCGTCGGCTGGGACGAGATCCTCGAAGGCGGGCTCGCGCCCGGCGCCGTCGTCGCCTCCTGGCGCGGCGACCTTGGAGCCGTCGCCGCCGCCAGGAACGGGCACGACGTCATCAGCACTCCCAGCACCTCGGTCTACTTCGACTACCGGCAGGGGCCGGGCGAGGACGAGCCGGTCCCGTTCGGCACCGTGCTCTCGCTGGAGGACGTCTACGCCTTCGAACCGATCCCCGCCGAACTGCGCGGCGACCCCGCGGCGGAGCGGGTGCTCGGCTCACAGTGCGCCGTGTGGACCGAGCTGATCGATTCTCCCCGGCAGGTCGACTACATGGCCTTCCCCCGCCTGACCGCTTTCGCCGAGACCGTGTGGAGCACGGCCGACCGCGACGCGGCCGACTTCCTCCGCCGGCTGGAGGCCCACCTCGATCGGTTGGACGCGATCGGCGTCGAGTATCGGCGCGAGAGCGGGCCGCTGCCCTGGCAGACCCGCCCGGGCGTCCCCGGCCGGCCCGAGAGTGCCGACACCTGGCAGCGCAAGATCGACGCCTGGACCGGTAACTTGCGTCGCTCCTGATGATGTCCCGAAGCTCAGCCGTCGGGGCTGACCTGGGGTTCGGCGTTTCCGCTCTGCGAACGGCCCCATGCCGCACGGCCGCTCCCCTGCAGGGTGGGACGACGGCCGGATCCGATTTCCGCTGTCGACAGCGGGGCTGCCATAGTCGCTGGATGCATCATCGTCCCCGCACCTGGGTTCTGCGACGGTTGCGGTCACTGACTTGGCTGGAGTTGCTCAACATCCCCCTTCAAGCGGTGATCTGGTTCGGCTCGGTGGGGTTTCCGGTGACGGTGGCGAACAGCGTGGGCTTCGCGTTGTTCGCGCTTCTCCTACTGGAGGGTGCAGGGTACTGGTTCGCCAAACACCGCCAGATCGCCACGCACGACAAGTCCCTCCCAGGAGCTGGAGCCTTCGCGGTCGCCCGCAGGGGTAACGTCGCCGCGCTGGTCGTTGGATTGCTGTTCATCGCCTGGGCAGTGGTGAACGAAGCTGGCCAGGCCTGGGGTTCGGACTGTTCGCGGTGCTGGAGCATGTGAACTACTTCCACACCCAACTCATGTACGACACCGCTGAGGATCTCCGCTACCCGCGCTCACGTGGCGCTGCCTGTGCCGCTTGCGGATCGCTCACTTGGACCACTCCCCGATCGTGTCGTGCGCGGTTGTCTGGATCAGCAGCCGGAGCTCGGCGGCCTGGACGTTGGCGCCGAAGGCGGCGGTGCCCGGCTCGAGCCGGACGCCCTCGGCGAGGGGTCCGATGGGCAAGGGGTCGAAGCCCAGGTCGTCGACGAGCGCCGCGACCTCGGTGACGTCGGCGTCGCTGTCACCGGCGACCGCGATCGCCTTGCGGCCCGGTGTGCCGGCGGGCCGGCTCTCGTCCTCCAGGTCGTGGTACCCCATGTGGTTGAAGGCCTTGACGACGCGTGCGCCGTCGAGGAAGCGCCGCACCTCCTCGCTGGAGGAGACGCCGGGCACGAGCAACCGCTCGCGGGGCCCGTCGACCTCCCACCAGTGGTTCATGGCGTCGATGACGAGCTTGCCGCGCAGCTCGCCGGTCGGGAGCGCGCGGTACTTGCTGAGCGGGAGCGCGAGGATCACGACGTCGGCGTCCCGTACGGCCTCGACGGCCCGGACGGCGGTGGCGCCGGGCGTCAGGACCTCGATGGTGAGGGCGATCCTGGCGGGATCCCCCGACCCCGCGACGAGTACTCGATATCCGGCGGCGAGAGCGAGGCGGGCCAGGACCGTGCCCACCTTGCCGGCCCCGAGGACGCCGATCGTGCGTACGGCCGTGCGCCCCGTCATCGGGCCGCCTCCACCGTGCCGGACACCGTGCTGTGCCGCTCGGCCAGCAGTTCGCGCACCATCGGGATCACCTTGGTGCCGTACAGCTCGACGGCGCGTAGCCGGTAGCCGGCCGCGACGGTGCCGGCGGCGGAGTAGATCAGGTCGAAACGCCCGACGTCGAGGGTGCGGATGGCACGGGCCATCCTGCGCGCGACCGTCTCGGGTGAACCGACGTAGAGGGAACCGTGCTCGACGTCGGCCTCGAATTCCGCACGCCGGAGAGGGGGCCAGCCGCGCAGGGCGCCGATGCGGTCGCGCATCTCCTTGTAGCCGGGCCAGAAGAGTCGCTTGGCCTCCTCGTCGGTCTCGGCGACGAAGCCGGGCGAGTGCATCCCGACCGGGTAGGCGGTGGTCCCCAGCTGTTCCGTGGCGCGCCGGTACAGGTCGATGTACGGGGCGAAGCGGTCGGGCGCGCCGCCGATGATCGCGAGCATGAGCCGGAACCCGTACCGCGCGGTACGGATGACGGACTGGGGCGACCCGCCCACACCGACCCACGTCGTCAGCCGCCCGGACTCCGTCTTGGGGAACACGTCGGCGTCCTTGAGCGCAGCGCGCGTGGTGCCCTCCCAGGTGACCGGTCCCTCGTCCAGCAACTTGTGGAACAGGTCGATCTTCTCCTCGAAGAGGATCTCGTAGTCAGCCAGGTCGTACCCGAACAGCGGGAACGACTCGGTGAACGACCCGCGGCCCAGGATCACCTCGGCGCGCCCGTTCGAGAGCGCGTCCACCGTGGCGAAACGCTGGAAGACGCGCACCGGGTCGTCGGAGGACAGGACCGTCACCCCCGAGGCGAGGTGGATGTGTTCGGTCCTGGTGGCGATGCCGGCCAGCACCGTCTCGGGAGTGGAGATCGAGTACTCGGGACGGTGGTGCTCACCGAGGCTGACGGCGTCCACGCCGACCTGGTCGGCGAGCACCGCCTCTTCCACGACAGCGCGGATCGCCTGAGCATGGGAGACGACCTTCCCCTGATCGTCGCGAGGCAGGTCGCCGAAGCTGTCTATGCCGAACTGGACGGCGGCGCTGTCGGTCATGGGTTCGCTCCTTGGGAGATCCGTGTGCGATGGGATTGACGTGTCAATCGCCTAACGTATGTAGTTGATGTGTCAATTCCCAGGAGGTGCCATGGCTCAGAAGAAGCGCCGCACGATGCCCACGCGCGAGGAACTGCGCATCTGGCGCGACTACATCGAGACCGCCGAGACCTTGCGCACCCTCCTGGAGGGACGGCTCCAGAGCGAGTCGTCCTTGTCCTCCGCTGACTATCGAGTGCTGCTCGCGCTGAGCGAGGCGGATCGAAAGACGTTGCGCTCCTCCGAGCTGGCCCAGCTGATCGGCTGGCAACGCAGCCGCCTGTCACACCACCTGGGGCGGATGGAGAAGCGGGGGCTCGTATGCCGGGCCCCGTGCCCCGACGACGTCCACGGCATCGATGTGCGGCTGACCGACCTCGGGGCGGAGTCGTTCCAGCGCGGCTCACGCCCGCACCTGCGTGACGTGCGCGAGCTTTTCGTCGACGCGCTCACCCCGGAACAGCTGGCACAGGTCGACGAGTTCACCGGGGCCCTACGCCGGCATCTCGACCTCGAGCCGTAGCACGCGCATCGCCTCCGTCAGCTCCCGGCGGGGATGGCGTCCTGGCTCGGCGCGCGCCGCGGTAGCCGTACTCCTCGCCCGCGCTCTGCAGCGGAACGACGACGATCGTGGCCGCGAACATGACCAGCAGGTCGGCGACCGCCCAGTTCCCTGCCGGGGATGGCTCCAGGGCGGCGAGAACCGTCAGGTAAATCGCCCAGACCGGTGCGAGGAAGAGGATCGCCCGGCCGAGGACCGCCGGCCGGAACGCCCCGGCGACGGAATGCAGCCAGCCGCCCTTGACGCCGTACAACCGGCGCTGGATGAGCATGCTCCAGGGGATCAGCAGCGCGGTGGAGGCGAAGGTGGTGGCCATCGTGACCGGCGTGAACTCCGTACCGCCCGTCACGACGCTGTCTCGTCCGAGCAGGAGGTCGATCTGGCCCCCGAGCTGGGCGAAGGCAGCGCCGAAGCCCAGCAGGCCGGCGTGCAGCAGCACTATCGCGAGGATGCCACGGCCGATTCGGCGCTTCTCCCCCGCCAGCACCAGGTGATACGGCACGCCCTCAGGGATCGGTCTGGGCCGACCCTCCGGACCGCCGGCGGACGAGGTCCCGGACAGATCAGGCATGGTGTGTCTCCTCGAGAAGGCGTGCGCGGGGCCCGAGAGATCCCCGTCGTGCCGGGATGCCGCTCGCGCCCCGACGCGCCGACCACACCCGGACGCGGTGAGGTCCTGTCGCTGTTCGAGATTGTCCGTGGGCCGTTCGAGAGCCGGCGTCAGCACATGGGTGCCAACGCCTGCCACCGGAGTCTCCGCAGCTCAGTGGCACCATGGAATGGACGGCGGCCTCCCGGAGGTTGCAGGACAAGCAGTCGTTCATGGAAGAAGGCGTTTCGCATGTCAGCGCAGGCCCGTGCGGCCCGGCTCATCGTGCAGGCTCTGGAGGCGGAGGGCGTCGAGTACGTCTTCGGCATCCCGGGCGAGGAGAACATCCATTTCGTCGACGCGCTCAGCGACTCCCCCATCCGCTACGTCCTCGTACGTCATGAGCAGGCCGCGGCGTTCATGGCCGAGATGTACGGCAGGCTGACCGGCAAGGCGGGGGTGGCCTCGGCCACGCTCGGGCCCGGGGCGATCAATCTGCAGCTGGGCGTGGCCGATGCCACCACCAACAGCACCCCGGTCGTGGCGATCACGGCGCAGGTCGGGCTCGATCGCATCTACAAGGAGTCGCACCAGGTGGTGGATCTGGTGTCGTTGTTCAGGCCGATCACGAAGTGGTCGGAGCTGGCGCCGTCGGCGCAGGCGCTGCCGGAGCTGATCCGTAAGGCGTTCAAGACCGCTCAGACCGAGCGGCCGGGCGCGGTCTATCTGGCCATTCCCGAGGACGTGGAGTCGGCGCCGTTGCCGGAGGGGCTGCGGCCGCTGCCGGTGAACGTGGTGCGGCCGCAGGATCCGTCTCCCTCGCAGATCGCCCGGGCGGCCGAGGTGCTGGCGGGGGCTCGCCGGCCGATCGTGCTGGCCGGGCACGGTGCCAGCCGGGCCGGGGCTTCCGAGGCGCTGGTACGTTTCTCCGAGCGGCTCGGGCTGCCGGTGGCGACCACGTTCAACGGCAAGGGTGTCTTTCCGGACGATCATCCGCACGCGCTGGGCGCGGTCGGGTTCATGCGGCACGACTATGTGAACTTCGGCTTCGACGAGGCCGACGTGCTCATCACCGTCGGGTACGAGCTGCAGGAGTTCGACCCGGTCAAGATCAACCCGAAGCGGGACAAGAAGATCGTTCACGTGCATCAGTTCCCGGCCGAGGTGGACGACCACTACCCGGTCGCCGTCGGCGTGCAGGGTGACGTCTCGCGTTCGCTGGACGCGCTGGCCGGTGCCGTGGATCGGCGCTTCGAGCTGAACGGGACCGGGGAGCGGATCCGCCGCATGCTGCGGGAGGAGCTGGAGCAGGGACGCGAGGAGGGCGGGTTCCCGCTGTCGCCGCGCCGGGTGGTGACCGACATCCGCGAGGCCATGGGGCGCGAGGACATCGTGCTGGCCGACACGGGCGCGGTGAAGATGTGGATGGCCCGCATGTATCCCACCTACGAGCCCAACACGATGCTGGTCTCCAACGGGCTGTCGTCCATGGGGTTCTCGGTACCGGGCGCGCTGGCCGCCAAGCTGGCCTTTCCCGGGCGCAAGGTGCTGGCGGCGACGGGTGACGGGGCGTTCCTGATGAACTCGCAGGAGCTGGAGACGGCGGTGCGGGAGCGGATCCCGTTCGTGGTGCTGGTGTGGGTGGACGGCGCGTACGGGCTGATCGAGTGGAAGATGGATCTGGAGCTCGGCCGCAATTCGCAGGTGGCCTTCGGCAACCCCGACTTCGTCAGGTACGCGGAGAGCTTCGGGGCTCGGGGGTATCGGGTCACGAGCGCGGACGAGTTGCTGCCGACGTTGCGCAAGGCGCTGGACGATGATGTGGTGTCGGTGGTCGCGGTGCCGGTCGATTACTCGGCGAATCTGCAGTTGACCGACAAGCTGGGTGAGCTCACCGGCCCCTTCTGAGCCTCCTGTGGAATGGCCCGCGCGGCGCGGAAAGTGCGCGCCGCGCGAGCCGGTCAGCCGGCCAGGCGGGGGACGATGCCGGAGGTGTGCAGCCGTTCGCGGGCGGCTTCGATGGCCGCGCCCGTGGTGGCGAACACCTGCCCGGCCTGGACCAGCCGGGCGATCACCCCGAGCGCCTCCAGCGGCTGGTGGCCGTCGTCGGGGATGCCGGAGACGTACACCAGGATCCCGCGTTTCTCCAGCCGCGCGATGGCGTCGCCCAGGGCGCGGGCGCCGCTGGCGTCGATGGTGGTGACGCGGCGCAGGCGCAGCACCACGACGGACACGCCGGTCACCTCCGACAGCTCGCGCAGGAAGCGGTGGGCGGCGGCGAAGAACAGCGGCCCGTCGAGCCGGAAGGTGACGATGTGCTCGGCGAGCAGCGCGTGCTCGTCCTCGGTGTGCTGCGGCTGCAGGTCGTGGCGCAGCGGCTCCTGGTCGAGGCGGACATTGCGGGCGATCGCCCGCAACGCCAGCGCTCCGGCCACCACCAGGCCGAGGATGACGGCCAGGACGGTGTCGAGGGTGAGGGTGGCGACGGCGGTCAGGACGAGCACCAGGCCGTCGCCGCGGGTGCTGCGGAACATGGCGCGTACGGCGTCCTTCTCCACCATCCGCACGGACGTGGCCAGCAGCACGCCGGCGAGCGCGGCGAGCGGGATCTTGGCGACGAGTCCGGCGGCCAGGTAGACGATGACGCCCAGGATCAGGGCGTGGGCCAGCGCCGCGAGCCGCGAGTGGGCGCCTGAGCGCACGTTGACGGCGGTGCGCACGATGGCGCCGGTGCCGGGCATGCCGCCGAACATCGGCGTGACGATGTTGGCGATGCCCTGGCCGAACAGCTCCCTGTCGGGGTCGTGCCGGTGGTGTCCGGTCATGTTGTCGGCGACGGCGGCCGACAGGAGCGACTCCAGCGCCGCCAGCGCGGCCACGGCGACGGCCGGGGCGAGCAGCGACGGCAGCACCTGGAGGTCGAGGAACGCCAGCGACGGCGCGGGCAGCCCGGCGGGCAGGTGGCCGATCCTGGCCAGCGGCAGCCCGGCCAGCTCCACGACGAGGGTGACGGCGGCCACGACGACGAGCGAGAGCGGCAGCGCCGGCCGTACGCTCGCCACCACCAGCAGCACCGCCGCCACGGTCAGCGTGGTGGACATGGCCCACCAGTGCGGCCTGGACAGGAAGTCCATGACGGCGTGCCAGGCCACGACGGCGATTTTGTCGCTGTCGTGGGCGGGGACGCCGAGCGCGTGCGGGAGCTGCTGCAACGCGATGACGCCGGCCATGCCGACGGTGAAGCCCGCGACGACGGGCGCCGGCACCAGGGCCATGTAGCGGCCGGCGCGCGCCAGGGCCAGCCCGACGAGGAGCAGCCCGGCGAGCAGGCCGACGGTCAGGACGCCGGTGGCGCCGTGGGCGCTCATGATCGGCATGAGCACGACGGTCATGGCGCCGCTGGTGCCCGACACCTGCAGGGCCGAGCCGCCGAACAGCGCGGCGAGCGCTCCGGCGACCACGGCGGTGGCCAGGCCGGAGGTGGCGCCGAGGCCGGAGGAGATGCCGAAGCCGAGCGCCAGCGGCAGCGCGACGATCGCCACCGTGAGCCCGGCCAGCAGGTCGTCACGGGGACGGTCGCGCATGGCGGCCAGCGCGGCGCGTTCGGGCAGCACGTTGCGGACGCGGCCCCAGCCCGCGGCGAGCACCGCGCTCACGTCGTGTCACCGTTCGAGCCGATCCTGTGACTGCATGCACGCATGAAAGGTTCGCCCATGATCACTCCTTCTGGGTAAAGACAACCCCGCGTTGTCCCCAATTGCATAACTCTGCAATTGGTGAAGAGATCGTCAGCGTATCAACTGCACCCCGTCTCACCTGGCCAAACTGGACGGGGAAAGGTGTTCGCCAGGCGTGAAAACGCCCCTGGACAAAGTCAGGCGGGCAACATCGCGAAGGCCCGTCCGGCCGCGCGCACCGCCTCCGGCTCCACCTCGGCCATCGGGCGGCCCTCGGCGAGCATCGACCAGTTGCGCCGGGCCAGCACCCGTTGCGTGGCCATCACCTGGCCGGCCAGCAGCGCGGCGGTCAGGCGATCATGGGATCCCTCCAGCGCCTCCGCCAGAGCCTCCTCGTCGCGGGCCATGTGCTGGTGCAGCCGCGCCAGCAGGCTCGGCGCGGTGGAGAACACCAGGCGGTGGTACGCCACCACGTCAGGGTGGTCGTTGAGCCCCGTGACGGGGTCGTGCGCGGCCAGCCGGTCGAGGAAGTGGCGGCGCAGCGCCTCCAGCGGGCTCAGCCCCGGCTCCCGCTCGCGCACCACCCGGGCCGACTCCCCGAGGTGGTCGGCGATGCGGTGCAGGACCAGGTCCTCCTTGGACGCGAAGTACTTGAACAGCGTCGGCTTCGAGACCCCCGCCACCGCCGCGATCTCCGCCACGGGCACCGCGTCGAAGCCGCGCTCCAGGAACAGCCGGATGGCCGCCTCCGAGATCGCCTCGTGCACGCGCCGCCGCTGCAGTTCCCGCAGTCCCGTCATGGACGCACTCTACCAAAGTGTTAACCTGGTCAATCTCTTAACCCGGTTAATGTTTCTGGAGGCGTGATGGGAACGCTCGACGAGGAGCGCGAGCATGTCGAACGCTGCCGGGCCGGCCTGCGCAGGATGCTGGACGGCGCACGGGACAACGTGATCGCCGGTGAGACCGTGGCCGGCGACCGCTACAGCGCCGAACGCCTGGGACGCCACCTCAAGAGCCTGGCCAAGGAGCTGAGCGAGGCGCCCGACGGCCCGCCGTTCTTCGGCCGGCTCGACTTCGGCCCGGACTCGGCCGAGCACGGCGGGCGCGCGTACCACATCGGCAGGCGGCACATCAGCGGCGAGCACGGCGGCCCGCCCGAGGTGATCGACTGGCGCGCGCCGGTCGCGCGGGCGTTCTACCGGGCCAGCGCCCGCGACCCCCTCGGTGTCGCCGTACGCCGGCGTTTCGGCTGGTCGGACGGCATGCTGACGAGCTTCGAGGACGAACGGCTGGCGCGCGGCGAGGAGGGCGGAGGCACGCTGCTCGCCGCCGAGATCGAGCGGCCCCGCGTCGGCCCGATGCGCGACATCGTCGCCACCATCCAGCCCGAGCAGGACGATCTCGTACGCGCCGAGCTGGACACCTCGATCTGCGTCCAGGGCGCGCCCGGCACCGGCAAGACCGCCGTCGGCCTGCACCGGGCCGCCTACCTGCTCTACGCGCACCGCCGCCGTCTCGGCCGCGACGGCGTGCTGGTGCTGGGCCCCAACCGGGCCTTTCTCGGCTACATCTCCGCCGTCCTGCCCGCGCTCGGGGAGGTGGACGTCGAGCAGACCACGCTGGAACGGCTGCTCGGAACGGTCCCCGTCACGGCCGAGGACGCGGAGGAGGCGGCCTTGGTCAAGCACG
Organism: Nonomuraea maheshkhaliensis; assembly: GCF_039529435.1. Lineage (NCBI taxonomy): Bacteria > Bacillati > Actinomycetota > Actinomycetes > Streptosporangiales > Streptosporangiaceae > Nonomuraea > Nonomuraea maheshkhaliensis. The sequence continues at coordinate 9,802 of NZ_BAAAMU010000041.1, read as the reverse complement.
ACGTACGCATGGCGCAGGTGCTGCGCCGGGCCCTGTACGGCCGCGTGCGCAAGCCGGTCGAGCCGGTCGCGGTCGCCGACGGCTCCTACCGCTGGCGCGTGCCCGAGGACGAGTTGCGCCGCGTCGTGGACGACACCCGGCGCGAGTCCCTCCCCTACGGCGTGGGCCGCGAACGGGTCAGGGCCCGCGTGGTGGCGGCCGTGCGCCGCCAGGCCGAGTCGCGCGGCGCGACGGCGAACGCCGCCTGGCTGCGCCGGATCGGCCGCGGCGTCACCGCGTGGCTGGACGGCGTCTGGCCCGCCGTCAAGCCGCAGGAGATCCTGTACGAGGTGCTGCGCGGCCCCTCGGGCGACGCCCCCGACCCGGCGCGCGGCGTGCTGACCGAGGCCGAACGCGCCGCCGTCACCTGGGCCAGGCCGCCTCGAAGCGTCAAGAGCGCCAGGTGGACGGCGGCCGACCTGGTGCTGCTGGACGAGCTCGCCGGCCTGATCGCGCGTCCGCGCGGCTATGGGCACGTCATCGTGGACGAGGCCCAGGACCTGTCGCCGATGGAGTGCCGGGCCGTGGCCAGGCGCAGTGAGCACGGCTCGCTGACCGTGCTGGGCGACCTGGCGCAGGGCACCACGTCGTGGGCCGCCACCTCGTGGGCGCCGCGCATGGAGCTGCTGGGCAAGCCGGACGGTGAGGTGATCGCCCTGACGACCGGCTTCCGGGTGCCGGCGGCGGTGGTGGCGCTGGCCAACACGCTGCTGACGGCGCTGAAGGCAGAGGTGCCGGCGACGCGCTCGTACCGCTCGGACGGACGGCTGCGGGTGACGCGCGCCGCCGGGCTGGGCGAGGGAGTGGTCGCGGCGGTGCGCGACGCGCTCACGTTCGAGGGCTCGGTCGGGGTGATCGCGGCCGACGCCGAGGTGGAGGCGCTGACGTCCGCCCTCTGGAACGACGGCCTGGACGTGAGCGGCCGGCTCGGCGTCGTGCCCGCCTCGCTGTGCAAAGGCCTGGAGTACGACCACGTCGTCCTGGCCGAGCCGGCCGCCATCGCCGAGGCGGAGCGGCGCGGGCTCAACCGCCTGTACGTGGCCCTCACCCGTGCCGTCTCCCGCCTCGACGTCGTGCACGCCCGGCCGCTGCCGCCGGAGCTCGTCCTGCCCGCCGCAGCCACCTGAAATGGGCAGACGCCGGGTACGCGTGGCTCGACAGGGCCTGCCGTCCGGTGTGTGATGTGGTTCACCCTGAGGAAGGAGCCGCCCGTGACCGCTTCGCAGGACCCGCCCCCAGGCGGCGACCCGGGCCGGCCGCCCCCGCCGGCTCCCGCGCGCCGGCCCAGGGTGAGCGACCAGGTCCTGTCGATCATCGGGTTCGTCTGCGCCGTGGTGGCCGTCCTGTACGTCCCGGTGCTGTTCGGCCTGGCGGGCGTCGTGCTGGGGATCGTCGGCCACACCCGCGGCGAGCCCCTGGGCCGCTGGGCGGCCATCGCCGCGGGCGCGGCCATGCTGGCCGGCACGATGCTCAGCATCCTGCTGGTCCCGCGCTGACGTACGGATCCAGGGCCGTCCGTACGGCCCCGTGCGATCCTTGAGGGGTGCTTTCGCCCATCGACGCGCTGCGCGAGCAGGTCACCGCCCGGCTGTCCGCCTTCGACCGCCGTCAGGTCCCGCCGGCCGGAGGCGTGCGCCGCGCCGCCGTCACCGTGTGCGTGCTGGAGGACGCCGGGGGCGGCCCGTACGTCATCGTGATCCGGCGCGCCGCCAGGGGCCGCAACCCCGGGCAGTGGGCGCTGCCCGGCGGGAGGGCCGACGACGGCGAGCAGCCCGTGGCGGCGGCGCTGCGGGAGCTGGCCGAGGAGACCGGCGTCACCGGCGTCGAGGTGGCCGGGCTGCTCGACGACTTCGTCACCGACTCAGGGTTCGTGATCACGCCGGTGGTGGCGTTCGGCGGCCGGCAGGAGCCGGTGCCCGATCCGCGCGAGGTGGCCTCGGTGCACGCGGTGCCGGTGGAACGCTTCCTGGCGCCGGGGGTGCCGCGCTGGAAGGGGAAGCTGCTGCAGATGCCGCTGGGGCCCTCCATCGTGATCCACGCGCCGACGGGGGCGATCCTGTGGCAGTTCGCCGAGGTGGCGTTGCGCGGGCGCGAGCAACGGGTCTTCGACGTGGCGCAGCCCCACTGGACCAGGACCTGAGGGTGGCTCAGCCGCAGTGGAGCGAGGGCCTGATGCGCGGCCCGGCCGCCCTGGAGCGAGGGCCTGAGGGCCCGCGACCTGTCGAAACCACGCTCAAAGCGGAGGCCGCGATTACCTTTCCTGCCGGACGGTGTGCTTAACTCAAGATTGCCGATGTGGTCTGTGTCCCCCGGGCCGCAAATTACCGCCTTCACGGAATACCGTTCGGCTGGAGCCGTGTTGTGCACCTCGCCGAGGAGGCGACCGCCACATCGGCCTAAAAGCTTTCCCAGGCGTCCCGCCGCACCGGCGGGACGCCTGCTTTATTGTGGGGTGGCCGCCCGCCCGATGATCAGGAGAGCTCGTTGCTGTACGAAGTGGTCAAGTTCGCCTCCGCGCCGCTCGCCAACGCGATGTGCCGGCCGCACATCTCCGGCGCGGCGCACGTGCCGCGGACCGGCCCCGCGATCCTGGCCGTCAACCACCTCTCGATCCTCGACTCGTTCCTGCTGCCCGCGCTGCTGCCGCGCCACGTGACGTTCACGGCCAAGAACGAGTACTTCTCCGGCAACCCCGTCTCCGGCTTCTTCATGCGGCTGGGCGGCAGCCTGCCGATCGATCGCGAGAGCGCGCACGCCGCGCAGGCCATGCTCGACGACGCCGCCGCGCTGCTGGAGCGGGGTGAGCTGTTCGGCATCCACCCCGAGGGCACCCGCTCCCCCGACGGCCGCCTCTACCGCGGCAAGATCGGGGTGGCCTGGCTGGCGCTGAAGACCGGCGCGCCGGTGCTGCCGGTGGCGCTCAGCGGCACCGAGAAGGTGCTGCCCGTGGGCGCGAAGGTGCCCAGGCCCGCCCCGATCGGCATCACGATCGGGGGGCCGATGCGGTTCGAGGGCGACCACACCAAGGCGCGCGACCGGCGGCGGGTGACCGACGAGATCATGATGGCCATCCAGCGGCTGTCGGGCCAGGAATACGTGCCGACCTACGCGGCCAGTTACAAGGCGTCCAATGGCATGTCATAGCACGACGCCGGGCTCGGACGCCTGGCGCCGGGAAACGGGGGGCTGATCAGTGGCACGGGGTCGTACCATCGCGATCGTTTCCGGCGCCACCGTGCTCGCGGTGGGGGCCGCGGCCGGCGGTGCGTACTACGTGCTGCACACCAGGGGCACCCCGGCCGAGACCGCGCAGCGCTTCGCCGCGGCCTGGCAGGCCGGCGACAAGAGCGCCATGACGCGCGAGCTGGCCACGCCGCAGCAGCTGGGCGCCTACGACCAGCAGCGCAGCGCGCTCGCGGTCGAGTCGGCCGCGATCAAGCTGGGCCGGGTCGCCGAGGGCGACGGCCGCGCCACCGTCCCCTACACCGCCACGCTCAACCTGAAGAACCTCGGCGAGTGGACCTACGAGGGCGAGATCGGCCTGGTGGTGGCCGACCGCACCTGGAAGGTCGACTGGAAGCCCACGACGCTGCACCCGTCGATGACGCAGGGAGCGGCGTTCTCGCTCAAGACCAGCTGGCCGGACCGTGCCAAGATCACCGACGCGTCCGGCGAGCGCATCGACACCGGCACGGTCGGCGGGTCGGTCCAGCAGCTCGTCGGCTACCTCGACAAGGCCACCAAGAAGGACGTGGCCAAGCTGGGCTCGTCCTACAAGGTCGGGCAGGCGGTGGGGCGCGGCGGGCTGCAGGAGACCTTCCAGAAGCGGCTGGCCGGCCGGCCCGCGACCGAGATCCGGCTCGGCGACAAGACGCTGAAGACCATCGAGGGCGCCGACGGCGAGCCCGTCGAGACCACGCTCGACCCCGAGGCGCAGGCCGCCGCCGTGACCGCGATCAAGACCGTCAAGAAGCCCGCCTCGCTGGTCGCGATCCGGGCTTCGACGGGCGGGATCCTGACCGTGGTCAACAACGTGGGCGGGTTCAACCGGGCGCTCGACGGCCGCTATCCGCCGGGCTCGACGTTCAAGGCGGTCACCGCGATCGGGCTGCTGGCGGCCGGGATGTCGCCCGAGGACAAGGTGACCTGCCCCATGTACGCCACCGTCGGCGGGCTCAAGATCCGCAACTCCGACAAGGAGGAGTTCGGGAGCCTGTCGTTCCTCGACTCCTTCGCCCACTCGTGCAACACGACCTTCGCGCCGCTGGCCGAGCAGAAGCTGGGGGCCGACAAGCTGCTCGAAGCGGCCGAAAGCGTCGGCTTCAACCAGCCGCTCAGCATCGGCGTGCCCGCCGCCAAGCCCAGCTTCCCCAAGGCCGCGTCGGACGCCGAGCTGGCCGCCGAGGCGTTCGGGCAGGCCAGGATCACGGCCAGCCCGCTGACGATGGCCTCCGTCGCCGCGGCCATCGCCGACGGCACCTGGCGTCCGCCGACACTGGTGCCCTCGATCAAGCAGAAGGCCACCGAACGCGAGCTGCCCGACGGAGTGAAGTCCGGGCTGCACACGATGATGTCGGCCGTGGTGACCAAGGGCACCGCCAAGTCGGCGGGCCTGCCCGCGGGCACTCACGGCAAGACGGGGACTGCGGAGTACGGGACGGGCGAGAAGCTGGAGTCGCACGCCTGGTTCATGGGGTTCAAGGGGGATGTCGCGTTCGCCGTGGTCGTGGAGGGCGGGGGCGGCGGCGGGGCGGTCGCCGCCCCGGTGGCGGCCACGTTCCTCAAGCACTTGTGACGTTTCAGGCGTTTTGCCGTCAGGCGTCTTGCAGGAATCGGCGGAGTTCGGCGGCCACCCGGTCCGGGTGGCCGCGCTGGGCGGTGTTGGAGGTGGCGCTGTGGTCGAGCCCCTCCATGAGCACGCGGCGGGCGCGCGGCAGGACCCGCTCCAGCCCGGCGAGTGCCGAACGCAGGTAGGCGGGGCTTCTGGTGCCGCCGAGCAGCAGCACCTCGGCCCGCACCTGGCTGTATATCGCCAGGTCTCCCGCGGCCCGCGCGGCCAGCTCCAGGTCCTGGCGCAGCGTCGGCGCCAACTGCCCGAACGACTGCCCGTCCTGGCGCTTCAGCATCAGGGTGGTGAGCAGTTCCAGCACCCGGCGGGGCAGGGCCTGGAAGATCGGCGGGCCCAGCCGGGCGGCCTTCATGCCGGTGACGAGCGCTGCCGCGGTCCTGCCTGCGGCCAGCTCGCGGTCAAGGCGCGGCAGGCAGTCCGGCGGGAAGGCGTCCGCGTCCTCGAACAGTGGGGGCTCGAAGGCGACGGCCTTGCGTACGTCCAGGCGTTCGAGCAGGGTGCGCAACATGATGATCGCGCCTGAGCTGACGCCGGCCACGTACGGCGCTCGCGTGGCGTCGAGCAGCGCCTCCAGGTCCTCGATCTCGCTGCGCAGACCGTAGCCGGGGCCGGCCGGGCCGCTGCGGCCCCGGCCGCGGCGGTCGGGCAGGTAGCAGGTGAAGGCGTCGGACAGGGCCTGGGCCAGCTCGATCTGACTGTGTCCGGTCTGCATGGCGCCGTGCAGGATCACCAGGCCGGGGCCGCGCCCGACCTGGTGGTAGGCGATCTCGGTGCCGTCGGCTGACGTGACGGCGCCGAGGGTGGTCGTGGTCATGAGGGCTCCCATCGTTTCCGTACGGGAGGTCCGTACGGTCGGCACGCGAAGGAAGCCCGGCTATCGTAGAGCTGCCCTCTCGTGGGCCGGGGCTCCGCTTCGCGGGTCTTTCGGTCGGCGAGGTCTCCCGGCGGTGGTGTTGCCGCACCTCCGCCGGGCTTTTCACTCTTCTGTCGCTCCCCTTTCGGCGAGTTCGGCGAGGCCGGGCGGCATGCGGCCGGTCCGGTGGAAGTCGCGCCAGGCGTCCAGGCCGGGGAAGGTGCCTTCGGCCAGCTCCGCCAGCAGCGAACGCACCCAGCCGGCCTGCGCCTCCAACATCGCCAGCGCGTACTCGGACTCGACGAGGAACAACCTGGGCAGCTCGTCCCGATGCTCCTCCAGCGCCCGCCGGTCGGCCTCGATCCGCTCCTCCAGCGACCCGAGCCGGCTCCGCAGCAGCTTCGTCACCTCGTCGGGGGCCAGGCCGCCCATCACCGACAGGCCGGCCTCGAACGAGGACGGCTCGCGCTTGGGGGTGGACAGGAGCGCCCGGGTCCAGTCCTCGGCCTCTCTGCGGCCCGCCTCGGTGACGCGGTAGACGGTCCGCTCGGGACGGGCGCCCTGCCGGCCGCTCTCGACCGCCTCCAGCAGGCCGTGTTTGTCGAGGTTGCGGACGACTGTGTAGAGGGTGCCCCATTTGATGGGCATGTCCTGGTCCTTGCCACGGGCGCGCAGGATGGAGGCCATCTCGTACGGGTGCATCGGGCGCTGGACGGCGACGGTGAGCACGGCCAGAGCCAGCAGGTTGCTCACCGGACGCCGCTCGGCCATGCCGCACACTCCCTCACTCTATTACTCGTCTGCGAGTATACGGCTGCGAGTATCTACTCGGCAAGGGCCGTTCGGGGCTCGGCGTACGGCATGGGCGGCGGCCAGGAGTGAGAGGCCGAGCCAGATGGACGGGAGGTCACGGGTGTCCGCGGGAAGCGCGCTGGAAACGACGACCAGGAAATGCTCGCTGTTCAGCACTCTGCCGAAAGCATTCGCCAGGACGTTCACGCACCCGCCCGCGATCAGAAATCCGGTCACGGTGTGAGTGAACGTCGTCCGCGCCATTTGCCCGTCAGCGCGACCAGCAGGGCGAGAAACACGAACAGCAGGAGTACGGACTCGATTACGGTCAGCCAGAAAACCGACGAATTCCCGCGCACCAGCATGGAGGCGAGCGCGCCGAGCCCCAGGCCGGCGTCCGGGCCGGCGTCTGGCGGACGGTGCTCAGGAGGAGCGGTGCCACGGCCACTGCTTGGGACCTCGGACTTTCGGTCTGGAAAGGGTGCTGTGGTCGGTCAGCGGCCGGTTGTGCCGTCGATCAGTTCGCGCAGGATGTCCGCGTGGCCGGCGTGGCGGCCGGTCTCCTCGATCAGGTGAGTGAGCGCCCAGCGGACGCTCGGCCCCGGACGGCCCGTCCTGGGCAGCGGGGCGGCGAGGTCGGTGCAGCGGTCGAGGACGTCGTTCGCGCGCTCGACGGTCCTGCGGTAGCGCTCGACGACGTCGGCGACGCTGTCCGCCGGCGCGGCGTGGAACGTCGCCTGCCAGCCGGTGACCTCCTCCCCGAGGAAAGTGGCGCGTTCGACGGAGGTGAGGTGGTTGAGCAGGCCGAGCAGGTTCGTTCCGGAGGGTACGGCGGGCGTACGGACCTGGGGTTCAGGGGCGCCGTCGACTTTCGCGGCGATCGAGGCGCGCAGGTAGTCGAGGAAGCCGCGCAGGACCTCGATCTCGGTGCCTCCGGTACGGGGCGGCGAGGTGTCGCGGCGGCGGCGGGAGGCGGTGGTCATGGTGATCTCCTTCGTACGGGAACGGCTCGGGCGCGGGGCCGGACCGGGCAGCGGCGTCGCCGGACTCGGGCCGCCGCACGGCCGGGCTCGGTCCGTGCGGCGGTGCCGTGTGCACGGGCCGACGCGTGATCGGTCAGGCCGTGCGGCGGATGAGGAGGACGTGATCGATGACCTCGGCCGTGCGGCCGCCGGGTCCGGTCGCGATTCGGCGGGGTGTGTCGGCGCGCTCGACCGTCCACGCCGCCGGGTCCAGGCCGATGCCGGCCGCGATCTCCTGCGGGGACGGATAGTGAGCGTCGGGGTCTTGGTTCCATGACCACGGCATGGTCGAACCGTGATCGACGACCAGCAACCGCCCGCCCGGACGCAGCGCGTGTGCGGCCGTGCGCAGGACGGCCGCGCGGTCCACGTCGAACGGGGTGTGCAGGTAGTGGGCGCAGATCAGGTCGAACTCGCCCTGTGGGAACGACTCGTGCAAGGCATGCCGTTCGGTGACGATCCGATCGTCCAGGCCGGATGAGCGGGCGAGGGCGGCGAGCCGCTCGACCGCGACGGCCGAGATGTCGACGGCGGTGACGTGCCATCCCTGGCGGGCGAGCCACAGGGCGTCGCCGCCGTCGCCGCAGCCGAGGTCCAGGGCGTTGCCGGGCAGCAGGCCGGCGATCGTCTCGGTGAGTCGGTCGTTCGGGCGCGGGTCGGTGGCCGCGGGCCGGGCCGCGTAGACGCCGTCCCAGAACGTGGTCATGTCGGTGGTGCTCATCGAAACTCCCTCTGCTGCCGGGTGGCTGCGCTCATCGGAACGTTCGCGATCCGAAACGCGCCCCAGGACGGAACGCGCTCGGGTCGAAACACGCTTCGGGCCAGAACGCGCCCAGCCCAGAACCCCTTCTGACCGGAACGCGCTCTGGCCGGAACGCGTGTCAGGTCGTAAGGTGCTGCGGGCCTGAACGCGCCTCAGGCCGGAACTCGCTCAGTCTCGCCAGCCCTGCCCGATTTGGCACGCGTTCTTGCGGTTCTGGCAAGATGGCCTCGTGGACGGCGCGACGGAGGAGGTCCTCGACGCGGTGGGGCCGCGGCTGCGGGCGCTGCGCCGTGCGCGCGGGATCACCCTGGCCGACCTCGCTGCCACGACAGGGGTGTCGGAGAGCACACTGTCGCGACTGGAGAGCGGGCAGCGCCGGGCGACGCTGGAGTTGCTGCTGCCGCTGGCCCGCACCTACGACGTCCCGCTGGACGACCTCGTCGGCGCCCCGCGCACGGGTGACCCCCGGATCCATTTGAAGCCGATCCGGCGGCACGGGATGATCTTCGTTCCACTGTCCCGGCGGCCTGGCAGCACGCAGGCGTTCAAGATGATCATCCCCGCTCGGCCGGAACCGCTCGAACCGACACCGCAGACGCACGAAGGCTTCGAATGGCTGTACGTGCTCAACGGCCGCCTGCGGCTGGTGCTCGGCGAGCGCGACCTGACGATGACGGCCGGCGAGATCGCCGAGTTCGACACGTCGCTGCCGCACTGGCTGGGGAGTGCGGACGGTGGCGCGGTGGAAGTGCTGGTCCTGTTCGGTCTGCAAGGAGTACGCGCGCACGTACGCGCCCGATCTCGGCGATCGTCCCACGACGAAAGCTAGACGCGGCGGAAACCAGTACGTCGCGCTCTGGGGCCGCAGGTCGTGCGGCACCCCGGTTCGTCCCTGGAAGCGGATCGCGTTAACGATCTCACGTAACTCCGTAGTTGCCCCCATGACCGCTGACGGACGAGTGCGCGGCCTTCCACGCCGCACTCTGCGAGCGGCCCCATGCCGCACGCCCGCTCCCACGCCGGGTGGGACGACGGCCGGATCCGATTTCCGCTGTCGACAGCGGGGCTGCCATAGTCGCTGGATGCATCATCGTCCCCGCGCCTGGGTTCTGCGACGGTTGCGGTCACTGACTTGGCTGGAGTTGCTCAACATCCCCCTTCAGGCGGTGCTCTGGTTCGGCTCGGTGGGGTTTCCGGTGACGATGGCGAACAGCGTGGGCTTCGCGTTGTTCGCGCTTCTCCTACTGGAGGGTGCAGGGTACTGGTTCGCCAAACACCGCCAGATCGCCACGCACGACAAGTCCCTCCCAGGAGCTGGAGCCTTCGCGGTCGCCCGCAGGGGTAACGTCGCCGCGCTGGTCGTTGGATTGCTGTTCATCGCCTGGGCGGTGGTGAACGATCCGGGGGCTGGAAGCTGGCCAGGTTTGGCGTTCGGACTGTTCGCGGTGCTGGAGCATGTGAACTACTTCCACACCCAACTCATG
>NZ_BAAAMU010000040.1:0-82642 GCF_039529435.1 Nonomuraea maheshkhaliensis | reverse complement strand
CGACACGCTCGTCCTGCTGTTCCTGTGCTGCCATCCGACGCTGTCACCGACCTCGCAGATCGCGCTCACGCTGCGCGCGGTCGGCGGGCTGAGCACCGCGGAGATCGCCCGCGCGTTCCTGGTGCCCGAGGGCACGATGACGCGCCGCATCACGCGGGCCAAGCAGTCGGTCAGGGACAGCGGCCTGCCGTTCCGCCTGCCGCGCCCGGACGAGCGCGCGGAACGGCTGGCGGCGGTGCTGCACGTGCTCTATCTGATCTTCACCGAGGGGTATGCCGGCACGTCGGGGCCCGACCTGCAGCGCGCCGAGCCGGCGGCGGAGGCGATCAGGCTGGCCCGCATGGTGCACCGGCTGCTGCCCGACGACGGTGAGGTGGCCGGGCTGCTCGCCCTGATGCTGCTCACCGACGCCCGCCGCCCGGCGCGGACGGCTCCCGACGGGGCGCTGATCCCGATGGCCGAGCAGGATCGCAGCCGGTGGAACGCGGACTTCATCGCCGAGGGCGTCGCCCTGGTCACCGCCGCACTGCCGCGCGGGCGGCCGGGACCGTACCAGTTGCAGGCGGCCATCGCGGCCCTGCACGACGAGGCGCCCACGGCGGAGGAGACCGACTGGCCGCAGATCGCGGCGCTGTACGAGCTGCTGCTGCGCCTCTCGGACAACCCCATCGTGGCGCTCAACCAGGCCGTGGCCGTGGCCATGGCCAAGGGCCCCGAGGCCGGCCTCGATCTGCTCGAACGCCTCCGCGACGACGACCGGGTGTCCGGCGACCACCGGCTGAGCGCCGTGCGCGGGCACCTGCTGGAGATGTCGGGGGACCTGGCGGGGGCGCGGCGGGCGTACGAGGAGGCGGCGGGACGCGCCATGAGCCTGCCCCAGCAGCGCTATCTGCGTGCCAGAGCGGCCCGGCTGTTGACGGAGTGAGTACTCACTCCGTAGGGTGAGGCGCATGACGGATGCGACGAGCCGGCGGCGAGCGCCGGCGATGAGCCCGGAGCTGCGCCGCGAGATGATCGTCCGCGCCGCTCTGCCCCTGGTGGTCGAATACGGCACGTCCGTGACCACCGCCCAGGTCGCCCGCGCCGCGGGCATCGGCGAAGGCACGATCTTCCGCGCCTTCGGCGACAAGGACGCGCTGCTGGCCGCGTGCATGGCCGAGGCGGCCCGGCCGGACGACACGCTCGCTCACGTGGGGGCGATCTCGCTGGAGCTGCCGCTGGCCGAGCGGCTGATCGAGGCGTCGGAGGCGCTGCGCGGCTATCTGTCGCGGATGGGCGCGGTGGCCGGCGCCCTCGCGGCCTCGGGCGGCCTGCGCCGCGAGCCCCCCTCGGACGGCTCGTCAGAAGGTACGGCCGAAAGCAGGAGGCGCGCTCTGAACGGGCGGGAGGCCTCGATGGCGGCCACCCGCGAGGTCCTGGCGGGCCTGTTCGAGCCCGAGCGCGACCGGCTCAGGCTGGACCCCGAACGGCTCGCCGAGGCGTTCCAGTTCATGACCATGGCCTCGGGGCGCGGCGTCACCCCGCTCACCTCGGCCGAATTGGTGGAGTTGTTCCTGCACGGCGCCTACGCCGGCGGCAGCGCCGACAATTGATCGGCGTGGACGGGGAATGCCCGGGCCCCGGGTGTGGTTACATGAATCGTGGCCGGTGTGCCCAGTGTCCCCGGGCCTCACCTATTGCCTTCGCGGACTACCGTTCGGCTGGAGCCGCGTTGTGCCTTTCGCCGAGAGGCGACACGCACACCGGTACGCACTCGGGGGCCCCCCCCCCCCCCGGGGGGGGGGGGGCTCACGTGTGTCAGGTCTTCCCCCAGTACGGGTCCGTGACGCCGCCGGGGGAGGCCAGCGCCTCCGCGTCGATCCCGGTCAGCCTGGCCCCCGCCTGGTAGGCGCTGTCGAGGAACTCCAGCACCGCGCCCACGGGGTCCTCCATGGCCCTCACATCGTCGTAACGCAGCACGGCCAGATGGCTGCCCCGCGCCGCGACCCACTCGGCCTGCCCGGGACGCAGCGGCTCCCGTTCCAGGCCCTCGGGTTCCGGGGCGGTGTAGGAGTAGAACGCCGGCCACGGCCGTTCCTTGTCGCCGAACCAGAACCCCGAGCTGATCACCTCCCAGCTGTACGCCTCCCGCGTGACGGGATCGGCCTGCGGCGAGACCTTGACCACGCGCCCGGTGAACCGGGTGACCGCGATGTCGAAGGTGTGCCAGAAGTGGTGCACCGGGCTCGTCTTGCCGGCGAAGTCGGCCGCGAAGCGGTCGAGGAGCTGCACGACCTGCGACAGGATCCGCCAGTAGCGGTTGAGCAGGACGGGGTCGTAGCGCGCGTGCAGGGTGTCCTCGGGGAACGGCGTGTCGTCGCCCAGGTCGAATGGCACCGCCCAGATCTCGGGCCGGATCCCCAGCCCGGCCAGGGTCTCGAAGAGCCGGTCGTGGAACGAGGCCACCGACCTGCCGATCAGGCTGAACTCGGCGCTGCGCCCGTCGAAGACGTCCACCACCAGCCGGTGGCGGACGAGGTCGAAATCGATGCAGAACAGCGGCTGCTCGCCCAGCCCGCCCATCGGGCGCGTGGTGAGCCCGCGCCCGGTCGGGTGGAACGGGACCTGCCACCAGTGGTTGCGCCGGTTGCTCGACGCGAGCCGGATCTTCCCTACGATCTGCGCGAATCGGTGAAAGGTCTCTTTGGCCTCTGTCCACTCCGCGAGCGGCATGGCCGGGAACAGCTCCATGACGGCCCCCTCCGACTAGAGCATTTCCCCACAATCGTAACTACCCTCAGTATTCGCTCAACTCCCAGGGGTCGTGAGCGGAGAAGACCTCGACCCCGTGGTCGTGCTTGAGCGAGCGCAGCACCGCCTGGCTCGACATCCTGCGCTCCTCGTCCACCTGGGCGCTCAGCTGCACGATGTCCAGCAGCGGATGGGAGCGCGGCGCCCGCTCCAGCTCGCCGCTGTAGAAGTAGGCGTCGCCCGCGTGCAGCAGCCAGCGCTCGCCGTCCCTGACCGCCACGCCGGCGTGGCCCCTGGTGTGCCCGTCGAGCGGCACCAGCAGGAAGTCCTCCTCGGGCAGGCCCGCCAGCGGCCGCACGCCGTCCACGCCCAGCCACCGGGTGCCCGAGTCGGGATAGGTCTCCCAGCGGGGGCCGTGCGCCCAGTGGGAGGGCCGGTAGCGGCGGTTGGGCGCCTGGGCCAGCGCGTCCTTCAGCTCGGCCTCCGTGACGTGCACCCTGGCCTGGGGGAAGTCGGGCAGGCCGCCGCTGTGGTCCACGTCGAGGTGGGTGAGCACGATGTGGCGTACGTCGGAGGGGTCGTGTCCGAGCGCCGCCACCTGGCGTACGGCCGTCTCCTCCGGGACCAGCGCCGGCTCGACCAGCTCCCGCCACTCGCGGTCGAGGCTCTCGCCTGGCTCGGCCACGTCGTGCAGGCCCAGCCCGGCCTCCACCAGCACGAGGCCGGCGGCAGGGGTCTCGACGAGCAACGCGTGGCACACCGCCGGCGCTGAGGGCCGGCCGTCGGCGGAGTCGATCTCGCGCATGGAGCCGAGGTTCAGATGGTGGATTCGCATGGCGAATAGACTGCGACTTGAACCGCGGTTCAAGTCAAGGGGAGTGCCAGGGTCGTGGACGACGGACTGATCGACATCGGCGAGGTGGCGCAGCGGAGCGGGCTGGCCGCGTCCGCGCTGCGGTTCTACGAGCGCAAGGGGCTCATCCAGGCCGAGGGGCGCAACGGGCTGCGCCGCGCGTACCGGCCGGAGACGCTTGAGCGCCTGGCGCTGATCACCTGTGCCCGCGACGCGGGGTTCACGCTCACCGAGATCGCCGCCTTCCTGCGCGCGCGGCCGTCCGACGCGGTGCTGCGCGAGCAGCTGGCGGCCAGGGAGCGGGCGGTGACCGGGCGGATCGCGCAGCTCACCCGGCTGCGCGACGGCCTGCGCCACGCGGCCGTCTGCGAGCACGACCCGCTGGTCGACTGCCCCGACTTCAAGCAGGCCCTCGGACGAGTGCCGCGCGGGTGAGGGCCCGTGGCCCGAGCCTGGTCGAGAGCCCGAGCCACCGGGGTTCGTACGTACGCTGTCAGGCGGAGCTGACGTACTTCCTGGGCCGCAGAGCATGGGCCCGGAGCGCCGCCAGGGCCGTGAGCTGACCGGGCCGGTCCATCCGCACCGCCAGCTCGTCACTGAAGGCCAGCCCCAGCGCCGTGAGCTGCGCCACCAGATCGGTCACCGGCCGGGCCACGTCCTCCAGGCTCGTCGCCGGATGCCAGCCCTCGCCGCCCACCACCTCGGCCACCCGCTCGCGCAACTGTCCCGGCGACATCAGCGTGCCGTCGGCCAGCAGCATGAGCGCGGCCTCCCTGGCCGACACCTCGAACTCGTGCTCACCCCTGGCCAGCAGCAGCCTGGTGACCGCCTTCCACATGGCCGACTTCGACTTCAGCAGCCGCATGCCGTACTCGGTGATGGCGAGCCTGGCGCCGTCGCGCCTGATCGCGCCGAGCTCCCGCTCGGCCAGGTCGCGCAGCCGTAGCGCCTCGGGCGACGGCGCCAGCCGCAGCGGCAGGCTCTCACCCGAGGCCGCCAGCGTCAGCAGCCCGTGCAGCGCGGGGAGGGGTTGCGGGGACACGGGCGCGTGCAGTCGCACCTCGAACGGCTGCGCCAGCTCCCGCCTGGCCGGGCCGCGGCCGAGCACCCAGCGGTTGAGGCGCTCGCCGTGCACCCGGTTGAGCCAGCTGTCGCCACCCAGGTCGGTGCGGGGCTCGGTGAGCCAGCGCCGGGTCAGGGCGGTGCGGTCGGTGCTGTCGCCGGCCACGATGGCCAGTTCGAGGGCGGCGGAGCAGGCGAGGTGGGCGCCCAGCTCCTCCGGCCCCATGATCATGCTCCACTGCAGCTCGGGCACGTCGGGCGGGAGCACGCCCGTGGCCTCCAGCGCCTGCTGGTAGGCGCTGGTCCCCGCGTCCTCGCCCTCACGGGCGTAGGTGCGCAGGATCTGCAGGGTCGTCGGGGAGACGCACAGAGCGGCGTACCGCTCCATGCCGCCGAGCTGGAGCAGCCGCCCCAGCGAATGGGCCAGGCGCTCCTGGTCCGCGCCCGTCATCTGCGGGCCGACCTTGAGCGGCAACGTGTACCAGAGGAACTCGCAGACGTCGAGCTGGGTCACCGACTCGAGCGGCTCGCCACCCGTCAACCATTCGACGGCGGTCCTGGCCTCCTCGGCCAGATCCGGCTGAGATCGCTCCAACTCGGCGAGAAGGGCGGTGACATCCGGTGCACTCATGCCTCGAAGTTTGCCGTATCGACCCCGGACCTGACGATGACCGAAACCGGTGCGTATTGGGTCTTGCACAGCGACTACCTAAGAAACCCCTATTGAGCCGACTGTAACGTGATCATATCCACCCTTTTTCAAACAACATGCGGGCCTTCCAGTCCAGGTACGGGATCAGTTCGGCGGACAGGACGGGATGCAGCCACCAGAAGTTGATCAGGGCGAGCAGGGCGAACGCGCCGACGGCCGCCGCCCCGGCGGTGCGCCGCAGCGGCACCACGCCCTTGACCGTGGGCTTGGACGTCCCGATCAGCAGCCCGGCGCACAACGTGATCGCCAGCACCATGAACGGCACCATGGGGATGGCGTAGAACAGGAACATCGTGCGGTTGTCGGCGATGGCGAAGTAGAACCACGGCAGCCAGCCCATCGCGTACGCCAGCAGCACGGCCCCCGCCCGCCAGTCGCGGGAGGAGAAGTACCAGGCGATCAGGGCCACGAGCGCGGCCACCGCGCCGAACCAGATCACCGGCGTGCCCACGCCGAGCACCGCCTCGGAGCAGTCTTTCACGCCGGGGCCGCAGACGTTCTGCCTGCCCTCGTAGTAGAAGGCGACGGGCCGCAGCAGCAGCGGCCACTGCCACGGCTCGGACATGTACGGATGAGACGTCTCAAGCCCGCTGTGGAAGGTGAAGACCTGCCACTGGTAGTGGACCCACGACCGCATCGAGTCGAACAGGAAGAACAGCGGGTTGCCCGCCGAGGTGGCCTGGTCCCAGTTGCGGCCGTAGCCGGTCGCGTTGACGAACCAGCCCGCCCAGGTCGCCATGTAGGTCACGAACGGCACCACGACGAACGCCAGGGCGCCCTGCGGCACGTCCTTGTTGAGCGCCCCCACGTAGGGCTTGCGCAGCCCGACCGCGCGGCGGGCGCCGAAGTCCCACAGCACCGACATGATCGCGAACGCCACCGCGAACGCCAGCCCCGACCACTTGACCGACATCGCGAAGGCCAGGCAGACCCCGGCCCCGACGCGCCACCACCTGATGCCGAGCGACGGGCCCAGCGTGGACATCGCGGTGCCGATCGGCGAGACCGGCGAGCGCTCGTACCAGGAGACGAGTTTCTCGCGCGCCTGGTCACGGTCGACCACCAGACAGGCGAACGCGGCCAGGACCCAGAACATCAGGAAGATGTCCAGCAGCGCGGTGCGGGAGAGCACGTAGTGCAGGCCGTCGAGCGCGAGCAGCAGGCCCGCGAAGCAGCCGAGCAGGGTCGAGCGGGTCATCCTGCGCGCGACCCTGGCGATGACGAGGATGGACAGCGTGCCGATCACGGCCGCGGCGAAGCGCCAGCCGAACGGGTTGAGCCCGAAGAGCCACTCGCCCACGCCGATCATCCACTTGCCCAGCGGCGGGTGCACGACGTAGGAGGCGCACTTGTCCAGCTCCGCCGGCGAGCACGCCTGCCAGACGTCGGTGTTGCCGGCCATGATCGCCTTGTCGGCGTCCTTGATGGTGACCTTCTCCACGCCGTGCGTGATCAGCGAGAAGGCGTCCTTCATGTAGTACGTCTCGTCGAACACCACGGCCTTCGGATGGCCGAGCTGAAGGAAACGCAGGACACCGCCGAAGACCATGACGAGCAGCGGCCCGATCCACCCCCACAGCACGCTGCCGCGCATGGGGGGAAGGACCCGATCGCGTACGGACCGAGTCGCGGGCTGGCTGTCGCCGGCCTCCGGGCTCTCGTAGGCCTGGTACGGGGAATCGGTCACCGCCATTCGGACATCGTACGGGCCCCAGAGCGGTGGTTACCCAAGAAACACGGTCTAATTGGGATGCCCTGCCACAATGGTCAGGTGACTGAGAACGGCAGGTTGGTGCTGGCAGGGGCCCCCATTGGCCAGGCGGGTGACGTCTCGCCCCGGCTGCGTGAGGCGCTGGCGGGCGCCGACGTGGTGGCGGCCGAGGACACCAGGCGGCTGCGCAGGCTCGCCGCCGACCTCGGCGTCGAGATCACCGGCCGGGTGGTGTCCTACTACGACCAGAACGAGGCCGCGCGCGCCCAGGAGCTGGTGGAGGCGCTCAAGGAGGGCCGCACGGTCGTCGTGATCACCGACGCGGGCATGCCGGGCGTGTCGGACCCCGGCTACCGCCTGACGAGCCTGGCGGTCGAGGCGGGCGTCCAGGTCACCGCGCTGCCTGGGCCGAGCGCCGTCACCACCGCGCTGGCCGTGTCCGGCCTGGCCAGCGACCGGTTCTGCTTCGAGGGCTTCCCGCCGCGCAAGACCGGCGAGCGGGACCGGCGGCTCGGGGCGCTGGCCGAGGAGGAGCGCACGATGGTCTTCTTCGAGGCGCCGCACCGGCTGGCGAGCTCGCTGGAGGCGATGGCGCGGGCGTTCGGGGCCGACCGGCGGGCGGCGGTGTGCCGCGAGCTCACCAAGACCTACGAGGAGGTCCGCAGGGGCGGCCTCGGCGAGCTGGCCGAGTGGGCGGCCAAGGGCGTCAAGGGCGAGATCACGATCGTGGTCGCGGGCCACGTCCCCGGTGATGCCGAGCAGGACGTGGAGGAGCTCATCGCGGAGGTCGCCCGCCGGGTCGCCGAGGGGGAGCAGCGCAGCCAGGCGGTCGCCGCCGTGGCCAAGGGGGCGGGGATGCCGAGACGAGAGCTGTACGACCTGGTTCACAGGCGAACCGCCACGCCATAGGGTGCGCAACGTGAGCAACTGGGGGGTGTCGGCACGGCGGCTCGTCCCGCCCATGCAGGGCTCGGCGACGGTGGGCTGGCTCGGCCCGATCGCGGTCGCGATCTTCGGCGGTCTCCTGCGTTTCGTCAGGCTCGGCGAGCCCAAGGCGGTCGTCTTCGACGAGACCTACTACGTCAAGGACGCCTACTCGCTGATGATCCACGGCGTCGAGCGGACCATGCTCGGCGACGCGAAGAACCCCGTCGCCGACCAGCGCCTGATCGCCGGCAACCTGGACATCTTCCAGCAGTGCGCCCAGCCGGTCGACTGCGCCTCCTTCGTGGCCCACCCGCCGCTCGGCAAATGGATGATCGCGGCGGGCGAGTGGCTGTTCGGGATGAACCCGTTCGGCTGGCGCTTCGCCGCGGCCCTGGTCGGCACGCTGTCCATCCTCGTCCTGGCCAGGGTGGCGCGCAGGATGACCCGCTCGACGCTCCTCGGCTGCCTGGGCGGGCTGCTGCTGGCGCTCGACGGCCTGCACCTGGTGCTGTCGCGCACGGCGCTGCTGGACATCTTCCTGATGTTCTGGGTGCTCGCGGGGTTCGCCTGCCTGGTGGCCGACCGCGACCGGGCCCGCGAGAAGCTGGTCGCCTGGTACGAACGCTCGCCGGTCACCGCGCTGGGCCCGCGCCTCGGCCGGCGGCCGTGGCGGCTGGCCGCCGGGATCTGCCTGGGGGCGGCGTGCGCGGTCAAGTGGTCGGGGATCTTCTTCCTGCTCGGCTTCGCCGTCATGTCGGTCCTGTGGGACATGGGCGCCAGGCGGGCGGTGGGGCTGCGTGAGCCGTACCGGGGGGCGCTGACGTACGACCTGCCGGGGGCGGCGGGGGCGATGGCGCTCGCGCCCGCGGTCACGTTCCTGGCGTCGTGGACCGGCTGGTTCGTCACCGCCGGCGGCTACGGCCGCAACTGGGAGCAGGCCACCTCCTCGGGGCCGCTGTTCTTCGTGGTCGACTCGGTGCGGTCGTGGCTGCGCTACCAGCAGCAGGTGCTCGGCTACCACAGCGGCCTGGACGACTATCACCCGTACATGTCGGAGCCGTGGCAGTGGCCGGTGCTCTTACGCCCGGTCTCCTTCCACTACCCGACGAACCTGCCGCCCTCCGCCTGCGGCGCCGACAAGTGCGCGCAGGCCGTGCTCGGGGTCGGCACCCCCGCGCTCTGGTACGCCGCCGCCATCGCCCTCGTCGGCCTCGTGGCCTGGTACGTCGCCACCCGCGACTGGCGGGCCGGGGCCGTGCTGCTGACCTACGGGGTGGGCTGGCTGCCGTGGTTCTACTACGCCATCGCCGACAACCGCACGATGTACCTGTTCTACATGATCCCCGTGGTGCCGTTCATGGTGCTGGCGCTGGTGCTCATGGCGGGGCTGATCCTCGGGCCGCAGGACGCCCCGGCCGCCCGGCGGGCGATCGGGGCGGCGGCTGTGGGGGCGTACGCGCTCGTCGTGCTGGTCAACTTCTGGTGGCTCTATCCGGTGCTGGCGGCCGAGACGATCACGCAGGCACAGTGGTGGACTCGGATGCTCCTGAGCTCTTGGGTGACCGCCGCGCCCAAGTGACGCCCCTGCGCAGCGTGATCGCCGCCGCGACGCAGGCCAACGGGACGGCGGGCAGGACGTAGCGGTAGTCGAACTCCGCCGTCGCCGCCGGGGCCAGCAGCAGCCCCACCGCCCCCAGCCAGGGCAGCACCACCGGGCCGCCGAACTTGCGCCAGCGCACCACGACGCCGTACAGGCCGATCAGCAGGATGCCGCCGAGCATGATGC
The DNA here is from genome assembly GCF_039529435.1 of Nonomuraea maheshkhaliensis. Classification (NCBI taxonomy): domain Bacteria; kingdom Bacillati; phylum Actinomycetota; class Actinomycetes; order Streptosporangiales; family Streptosporangiaceae; genus Nonomuraea; species Nonomuraea maheshkhaliensis. The sequence goes on along the minus strand of NZ_BAAAMU010000040.1, from coordinate 72,861 downwards.
CGCGCAGGTAGAACACCTTCTGGTAGCCGCTCATGATGCCGGCCCACGGCTGCACGATCCGGGTCTCGGGCGGGCCCTGCTCGTAGCTGAACGCGTCGGTGTCGGTGCGCCCGCCCGCGTACGATGACCACCGCGGCAGCCGCTTGGGCTGGCCGTTCTCGTCGAGCGGGACGTACGGCTTGAACTCGTACATGTTGTACGTCGACTCGTCCGGGAAACGCGGCCGCGACCAGTGGAAGGAGCGGAAGAAGTCGCGCGCCACCACCTTCAGGTAGTCGCCGGGCTGCGACAGGATCGCCTTGGTGGCGAACGCGCTGGCGGCGTCGTTGGTGATCTCGCTCCACTTCTTGTTGATGCCCCACCGGTGCAGCACCTCGCCAGTGCCGGTGCCGTCGCCGTTGCCCTGGCCCCACAGGTACCACTGGGCGTAGTCCTTGCGCTGGTTGACCGGGTCATTGATGCACAGCAGCAGCAGCTGGACCTCTTTGTACTTGTCGATGTCCATCTTGTTGCAGTCGGCGAAGATGGCCGTGCGCATGTAGAGGATGAGGCCGTCGCTGTTGGTCATCGCGAATTTGCCGTACGCGGAGGCGAACCAGCCCATGTACGCCATCACCGGGATCGCGCAGGCGGTGATCAGCGCCGTGACGGTACGCCAGCCGGCCCGCTTGACCAGCAGGTAGAGCACGACGAGGGCCAGGACCGGCAGCCCGATCGAGCGCGTCAGCCAGGTCATCGCCAGCAGCAGGCCGACGACCGCGCCCGCCTGCCAGGTGAGCCGCCGTTTCCACAGCACCATCGTGATCACGCCGACCACGAGCAGCATGAACAGCGTGTCGGACATCACCATCTGTTCGAGCTGGATCTGGTAGGCGTCGAACAGCACCGGCGCCGCCGCCAGCGTGGCCCCCCACTTCGGCAGCCTGAACTTGATCCGCAGCAGCGCGTAGATCAGGCAGGCCGTGGCCAGCCCCATCAGGTGCTGGGTGAAGATCACCAGGCTGAAGCTGTGGAACGGCTTGAGCAGCATCAGCCAGGTGCTGTAGCCGTCGGGCCTGATCGGGTGGGGCCGCGGGTGCAGCGCCACCGAGACGTACTCGTAGGAGTCGTTGAACCACATCGCCGGGCCGTAGCCGAGCATGGTGATGAGCCGCAGCACGGCGCCGACGCCGAAGGCCGCGGCGAACACCCGATGTCTGCCCAACATGGACAGCGCGCGCGCTATCCGACCAGGGGCGGAGTGGTCCACAGGGGTAATCTCCGCGACGCTCACCATGTTGTAAAGAATGCCAGTCGTTTTCAGGTCCGTGCCCGAGCATGGTCGTCTTCAGGGCATGATGGTTCACTGGAAGAGCCTTAACTGAAGGGTAGACACGTGGAACTGACGGTGGTCATGCCCTGCCTCAACGAGGCGGAGACCGTGGAAGTCTGTGTACGCAAGGCGTTGGCGTGCATGGAGGAGCACGGCATCGAGGGCGAGGTCCTGATCGCCGACAACGGCAGCACGGACGGCTCGCAGCAGCTGGCCCGCGATGCCGGGGCCCGCGTGGTCCACGTGGACGAGAAGGGCTACGGCAACGCCCTCATGGGCGGCATCAGGGCCGCCCGCGGCAAATACGTCATCATGGGCGACGCCGACGACTCCTATGACTTCACCGCGCTGCTGCCGTTCGTGGAGCAGTTGCGTGACGGCGCCGACCTGGTGATGGGCAACCGTTTCCGCGGTGGGATCGCCCCTGGCGCCATGCCGCCGCTGCACCGCTACCTGGGAAACCCGGTGCTGTCGTTCATCGGGCGGCTGTTCTTCCCCTCGGCGATCAAGGACTTCCACTGCGGCCTGCGCGGCTTCAGGCGCGACTCGATCCTGCGGCTGCAGCTGCAGACCGGGGGCATGGAGTTCGCCTCGGAGATGGTGGTCCGCTCGACGCTGGCCGGTCTTGACGTGCGTGAGGTGCCGACCACGCTCGCCCCCGACGGCCGCTCCCGCCCGCCGCACCTGCGCTCGTGGCGCGACGGCTGGCGCCACCTGCGCTTCCTGCTCCTCTACAGCCCGAAGTGGCTGTTCTTCTACCCCGGCGTGCTGATGATGGTCATCGGCCTGGTCGCCGGCACGGCGCTGACCTTCGGCCCGGTCGAGATCGGCGAGCTCGCCTTCGACGTCGACACTCTGGTCGGCTCGTCCGCCCTGGTGGTGATCGGCTTCCAGGCGGCGTTGTTCGCGGTGTTCACCAAGGTCTACGCGGCCGAGGAGGGCTTCCTGCCGGAGTCGCCGCGCATCCGCAGGCTGATCGACATCGTCAGCCTGGAAAAGGGCCTCGTGGTGGGCGGGCTGCTGGCGCTGGCCGGTCTGGTCGGCCTGGTCATGTCGCTGGTGCACTGGCAGGTGCGCAGCTTCGGCGAGCTCGACCCGCGCGAGTCGCTGCGCATCGTGGTGCCGTCGGCGACGGCGCTCGTCATGAGCTTCCAGACGATCTTCGCGTCGCTGTTCATCAGCATTCTGGGCATCCGCCGCACGCGCGAGACGTTCATCGACAACGCGGCCCGCGCGGCCGAGGAGGCCGCCGAGGGCCTCGCGCTGGAAAAGGCCAAAGCGAAGAGCTGAGCACCGCACACCGGAAAAAGCCGAAGCGAAGAGCTGACCATCCTTTACGCGCTGCCGTGGCAGGCCACCCGCCGCACTCCGGCGGGCGGCCCTCCAGGGAAACGCCCGCTGACCCTTCACCGGCGCGCCGCCGCGACGGCGCGCCCCGTGGGCCGGGCGCCGTGGCCGACGCGTAACAAACGATCATCACGGACCCCGTAGGCTTAGGACCATGTCCCAGCACATCTTGACCGCCGTCGCGTGGCCGTATGCCAACGGCCCCCGTCACATCGGGCACGTTTCCGGATTCGGAGTGCCGTCCGACGTCTTCAGCCGCTACCAGCGGATGGCGGGCAACAAGGTGCTGATGGTCTCCGGCACCGACGAGCACGGCACCCCGATCCAGGTCCAGGCCGACAAAGAGGGCGTGAGCGCCAGAGAGCTGGCCGATCGCTACAACCGCGTCATCGCCGAAGACCTGACCGGGCTCGGCCTGTCCTACGACCTGTTCACCCGCACGACGACGAAGAACCACTACGCCGTCACGCAGGAGATCTTCAAGGGCCTTTACAACAACGGCTATATCTTCCCCAAGACCACGATGGGCGCGATCTCGCCGTCCACCGGCCGCACCCTGCCCGACCGCTACATCGAGGGCACCTGCCCCATCTGCGGCTACGACGGGGCCCGCGGCGACCAGTGCGACAACTGCGGCAACCAGCTCGACCCGATCCAGCTGATCAACCCCAAGAGCCGCATCAACGGCGAGACCCCGGTGTTCGCCGAGACCGAGCACTTCATGCTCGACCTGCCCGCCTTCGCCGAGGTGCTCGGCTCCTACCTGCAGTCCAAGCAGGGCGAGTGGCGGCCCAACGTGCTGAAGTTCGCCCTCAACCTGCTCGGCGACCTGCAGCCGCGGGCGATCAGCCGCGACCTCGACTGGGGCGTGCCGATCCCGCTCGACGGCTGGAGCGAGCAGCCCAACAAGCGGCTCTACGTGTGGTTCGACGCGGTCATCGGCTACCTGTCGGCCTCCATCGAGTGGGCCAGGCGTTCCGGCGACCCCGACGCCTGGCGCCAGTGGTGGCAGAATCCCGACGCCCGCGGCTACTACTTCATGGGCAAGGACAACATCGTCTTCCACGCCGAGATCTGGCCGGCGATGCTGTTCGGCTACAGCGGCATCGGCGCGCGCGACGGCTCGCCGGGCTCGCTCGGCGCGCTCGACGTGCCGTCCGAGGTGGTCTCCAGCGAGTTCCTGACCATGGAGGGCAGGAAGTTCTCCTCCTCCCGCCAGGTCGTCATCTACGTGCGCGACTTCCTGGCCCGCTACGACGCCGACGCGCTGCGCTACTACATCGCGGTGGCGGGGCCGGAAAACCAGGACACCGACTTCACCTGGCAGGAGTTCGTCAACCGTAACAACGGCGAGCTGGTCGCGGCCTGGGGCAACCTGGTCAACCGGTCGATCTCCATGGCCGCGAAGAACTTCGGGGCGGTGCCCGAGGCCGGCGACCTCACCGACGCCGACCGGGCGCTGCTGCGGCGCTCCCGCGACGCCTTCGCCCCGGTCGGGGCCGAGCTGGGCCGCTCGCGCTTCAAGAACGCCATCACCGAGGCGTTCGACGTCGTCCGCGAGGCCAACAAATACCTGGCCGAGCAGGAGCCGTGGAAGCTCAAGGACGACCCTGAGCGGCAGAAGTCGATCCTGCACGTCGCGCTCCAGGTGGTCGACGACGCCAAGACGATGCTCACGCCGTTCCTGCCCGGATCGTCCAACAAGGTGTTCGCGATGCTGGGCGGCGAGGGCGTCTGGTCGGGCATGCCGGAGATCCGCGAGGTCGACGAGGACGGCGGCACCCCCTACCCGGTGATCACCGGTGAGTACGACGGAGCCGCCCGCTGGGAGCACCGGCCGATCAAGCCGGGCACGCCGCTCGCGCCGCCGGTGCCGCTGTTCAAGAAGCTCGACCCGAAGGTCGTCGACGAGGAGCTGGCCCGGCTGGGCGAGTGACCTCGTAGTCACTGCGGCGGGGGCGGTCCTGTCCGGCCGGCCTCGCCGTCAGGGGGCGCTACCTTGGATGCCGTGACCAAGCTTCCCGCCGCCCCAGAGCCGCTCTCCGCACCCGTGTTCGACAGCCACTGCCACCTCGACATCATGGTCGGCAACCGGCAGGCGTCGTCCGGCGACCCGGTGGCGCAGGCCGCGCAGCAGGCGGCGGCGAGCGTGCGGAGCATCCTCGACGACGCGCGGGCCGTGGGCGTGACGCGGCTGGTCACGATCGGCTACGACCTGGCGTCGTCCCGCTGGAACGCCGAGGTGGCGGCCGGGCAGGAGGGCGTGTACGCGGGCGTGGCCATCCACCCCAACGAGGCCCACGCGTCCACGCCCGAGGTGCTGGCCGAGATCGAGGCCCTGGCCGGGCAGGACGCGGTGCGCGCGGTGGGGGAGACGGGGCTCGACTACTACCGCGACTGGGCGAGCAAGGACGACCAGCACGCGAGCTTCCTGGCGCACATCGAGATCGCCAAGCGCACCGGCAAGGCGCTGGTGATCCACGACCGCGACGCGCACGACGACGTGCTCAAGGTGCTGGCCGCGGCCGGTGCTCCGGACAAGGTGGTCTTCCACAGCTTCTCCGGCGACGCCGAGATGGCGAAAAAGTGCGTCGAAGCCGGATATTTCATGTCATTTTCCGGGCCGGTGACGTACAAGAACGCCTCCTACCTGCGCGAAGCCGCCGAGGTCGCGCCCGCCGAGCTCATGCTGGTCGAGACCGACGCCCCCTACCTGCCGCCCGTCCCGCACCGGGGCAAGCCCAACGCCCCCTACCTCATCCCGCTCACCCTGCGCTGCCTCGCCGAGGTCAAGAACGTCCATCCTGACCGGTTGTGCGAGGTGATCAGCGGCAACGGAGTCACGGTCTTCGGCGAGTGGTGACCATCTTTCGGTGAAGAAGCGGAGGCCGGCGCGCGCCCCCGGCTAGCGTTCTGGCGATCCTGCCCCGCTACCGGAGGTGGTTCGTGCGAGGTAAGAGGCGTGCGCCCCGTCCGTCGCTCCCGTGGCGCTCCCCGTGGACGCCCGTCGTGTGCGTGGCCGGCGTGGTGGCCGCGAGTGCGCTCGTGGCGGTGTCGTTCCTCGTCAAAGAGGTCATTCTGGTCGTGGACGGCGAGCGCAGGCCCGTCCACGCCTTCGCCGGCACCGTCGAAGGGGTGCTCGCCGCGGCGGGCGTCACGATGGCGTACGGCGACGTCGTGCATCCACCCGCCCAGGAGGAGGTGCGCGACGGCGCCACGATCGAGGTGCGCCGCGCCCGCCCCCTCACCCTGACCCTCGACGGCCACACGAGCAGGCACCTGGTCACCGCGTCGAACGTGGGCGAGGCCCTGGCCGAGCTCGACCTCACCCCCGCCGCCGGTCGCTTGTCGGCGCCGCCCGGCGACGCGGTGCCGCTGGAGGGGATGGAGCTCACGGTCTACACCCGGCGCAAGGTGTACGTGGTCGCGGGCACCACCCGGCTGACCTCGCGGACGACCGCCAGGACGGTGCGCCAGGTGCTCAGGCAGCAGCGCGTCGAGCTGCGCCGCGGCTATCACGTGGACCCGCCGCTGGACAGCTTTCCCGAGGACGGGACGGTCATCACGATCGTCCCGCCGCGTACCGTCCAGATCGATCCTGCCACCGCCCGGCTCGACTGGCCCGCGCTGGCCGAGTGCGAGTCGCACGGGGATCCGGAGGCGTACAACCCTGACGGGCCCTATTACGGCATGTACCAGTTCAGCCTGCCGATGTGGCAGGCCGTCGGCGGCATGGGGCTGCCGTCGACGTGGCCGGAGGACGAGCAGACCTATCGGGCGCAGTTGCTTTATCAGAAGGTGGGCGGCAGGTGGCACGGCCAGTGGCCCCACTGCGGCGCCCGCCTCTTCGGCCGCGCCACGGTCACGGCCCTGCGCCGCTGACCCGCCCTTCCCGGATCCCGCAGGCCGGGACCGTGAATCCAGCCCGGCTCCCCCAACCTGGGAGCGAGGAACCGGCCCGAATCCTCTGGGTCAGCGCCGAGACCACCGACCCGGCGCACTCGACCGTCAACCCGACACGGAGACCCCGAAGTCGGCGCCCTCGGCGGGCTGGAGCGGTTGCAGGGTCTCGGCGTTGCGTCCGGCGACCGCGACCTTGCCGAACGGTCCACCGTCCGGCTGCCCCACGTACAGCCTGTTCCCGCTGAAGGTCACCGACCATCCGAACAGCCCGTCCCCGGTCGTCAGCTTCCGGTCCTCGGCCGCGTCCTTCCACGACACCACCCGGACGCCGCCCCCGTAAGGAGCGCCGATCGCCAGCCGGCCGTCCGACGAGGTGGCCATCGAGAACCCGAACGCCTGCTTGCCCCCCTGCGTCACCCTCCTGGTGGGCTTCCTTGCGGTGTCCAGCAGCTGCACGTACCCGGGCCCCGGCGAGCTGACCGCGTACCCGGAGCCCTCCGCGTAGGCGACGGCGTACCCGTACCGGTCGCCGGACTCGGCGGTCGGCGAGTCCAGCTTCAGCGACGTCAGCCTCGGAGCCAGCACGTCGTCGATGAAGACGACGCAACCCGAGTCGATCTTGCCCTTCTCGATCTGCCGGCCCAGGCCGTCGTCGTTCTCGTACGGCACGCCGACGACCAGCCCGTTCTTCGGCCCGATCGCCAGCGAATAGCCGAACTGGTCGCCCACCTCGCTGTTGCCGCGTACGTCCACGGTCTCCTGGCTGATCCTGCGCAGGTCACCCGCGCCCTTGCGCACGTAGACGGCGCCGACGTCCAGCATGTCGCCCTCGTCCTCGTACGGTGCCCCGATCGCGACCAGGTCGCCGCGCGCGGCCAGCGACCAGCCGAAGTGCGCGAACCGCTGGGGCTGAGGCGGGACCAGGCGTTGCGGGGGCGTGGCGCCGCCGCCGTAGACGACGTACGCGGCCCCGGCGTCCTCGACGCCGTCCACGTCCGCGTACGGGGCGCCGATCACCAGGTCGGCGCAGGTGTCGCCGTTGACCTGCGCCAGCCGGACGGACCAGCCGAACCCGTCGCCCTCGCTCAGCCCGGGCACGCTCACCGGCGTCACCTTGCCGGCGGACAGCACGTGCACGGCGCCCTTCCGGTCGTCGCCGAACGGGTCGCCCACCGCCACGTCGTCCACACCGTCACCGTCGAAGTCGGCGGCCCCGGCACAGGCCACGGCTTTCGTCGTAGCGGCTTTTGCCGTGGCGACCGTCGTGGTCGTGGTGACCGCCGTTGTGCCGGCGACCGTCGTGGCGGCGGCCGTTGTCGCGGTGGCTGGGACGCCGCTCACCACGAGCAGCAGCGCGGCGAGCGCGGATCCGATCATCACAGCGCCACCTCGATCTGCTGACCGTTCTCCAGCATGTTCGCCGTCATGCTCACGGGCTTGCGGTACGTCGCCAGGTCGAACACGAACGCGCTGTCCACCCGGGCCCCGGGCAGGATCGCGGGCGGCAGCGTGACGGGGATCGAGTCGTGCTCGCCACCCCGGTCGTCGACCATCGTCACCACGGGCTGGACCAGCTCCCTGCGCTCGCCGCCAGGATTGAGCATCGTCCAGGGGATCACGCAGAGTTGTCCCTTGGTCGCGGTGATGCCCTCGTACTCCCTCAGCCCGCACTCCGGCGCCGCCGACACGATCGCGACCGGGTCGTCGAAGTTGGCGCCCAGAGCGAACCTGCGGCCCACGTCGTTCGGCTTGGCGCTGCCGGCGACCTGGGTGGGAGTGCCCGGGGTGCTGGTGACGGCCGTGTTGCGGGCGGAGGTCACGATCAGCACCCCCGCCGTCACCACGATGGCCAGCACCGCCGCCGCGGCGGCGATGAGCCAGCGGGTGCCGGTGGTCCGCGTTCCGCCGATGGTGTCAGAGTCGTCACCTGGTACGGCGGGGGCGGTCCTGCCGCCGGGCTGGGTCTCGGTGCTCAGCGCGGCACCCTGCGGTACGGCGACGCCCTGCTCCGGCCGCCACCCCGGCCCCGAAGGCGCCCCGGGCCAGCCGGGACGGTCCTGCTGCGGTCGCACCTGCTCAGGACCGCCCTGCTGCGGTCCTGGCTGCTGGGGACGGTTCTGCTGGGACCCCGGGGTGGACTGATCGGGCTGCTGGAGCCGTACCTGTTCGGTCGGAGCCTGCTGCGCCGCCGCCTGCTCGGGCTGTTGCCGCACGGGCGACGACGAGTCCGTCCGAGATCCACCAGCCTGGGATCCACCAGCCTGGGATCCGCCCGCCTGGGATCCGCCCGCCTGGGATCCGCCCGCCTGGGATCCGTCAGTCGGAGATTCGTCCGTGCCAGGCTTGTCCGTCCGCGGCGACGTACCGAAGCCGAACAGGGCGCGCAGCCGCCCCTGCCGCTCCGGAGGCTCCTGGCCGGGCACCTTCCAGCGAGCCAGCTCCTCCTTGGCCGCGTCCTCTTCGCGCCGAGCCAGCTCCTCCGCCGACAGGCCACCAGGGGACGATCCGTACGACGACCCCTGCGCAGGCCCGTACGACGCCCCCGGAGACGACCCTTGAGACGGCCCGCCGGCCGACGGGAAGGACCCGGGAACGCCAGGGGACCCCGGCACGCCAGGGACACCGGACGGCGAACCCGGCCCGGTCGCCGGATCCGCGGACCCCGGACCGCCGGCCCCGGTTCCAGCGGCCACCGACGACTCAGCGGCCGCAGGACCTCCGGCCATCGGATTCGCGGCCCGCGCCCCGGAAGGCGGCACACTGGGCACCCGCCCAGCAGCGTCACTTTGCCCTGCCCGCCCAGCAGCATCCCCCTGACCAGGCACAGTCCCAGGAACCGGCCCCCGGCCCGTCGCGTCGCTGGGAGGAGGCGTCGTGAAGGTGGCCGTGATGTCCGGCTCGTCCACCACGTTCTGCGGCGGCTCCCACTCACTCAGCATCTCCGTCGCGACCAGCGTCGGCGGATCGGCCGTGGCCGCGACCGGCGCCGGCGCACTGCCACCCACCAGCGCGATCAGCAGATCCTGCGCGGTCGGACGCAGCGCGACGTCCATGGAGGTGGCCCGCCGGACGAGCTCGTCGAGCGGGGCGGGCAGCGCACCCAGGTCGGGCGGCGTGTTCAGCACGCGGGTGGCCAGCGTGATGGGGTCGCCGCGGCCGAACGGATGCCGTCCGTTCCCCGCGTAGGCCACGAGGCAGCCCCAGGCGAAGATGTCGACCGCTGGGCTGACGGCCTCACCGCGTACCTGCTCAGGCGCCCACCACCCCGGGCTGCCCAGCAGTTCGCCGGACATCGTGAACCCCGTCTCCCGGTCGAGGGCCCTGGCGATGCCGAAGTCGATCACCCGCGGTCCTGACAGCGAGAGGATCACGTTCGCGGGCTTGAGGTCCCTGTGCACCAGCCCGGCCACGTGGATCGCCGCCAGCGCCGCCGCGACCCCCAGCGCGACGCCGTGCAGCGGCCCCGGGTCCAGCGCCCCGTATGTCGTGATCTGGTCGGACAGCGGCGTGCCCGCGATGTACTCGGTCACCATGTACGGCCGGCCGTCCCCGGTGTTGCCGTTGTCCAGCACCTGGGCCGTACAGAACGAGGCCACCCGCCGCGCGTTGTCGACCTCCGCGTGGAACCGCGCCGCGAACCCCTCCTGGTTGGCGAACTCCGCCTTCACCACCTTGAGCGCGACGAAACGCCCCGTCGGTGCCCGTGCGAGGAACACCGTCCCCATCCCGCCCTCGCCTAACCGGCCAAGCAGCCGGTACGGCCCGATCACCCTTAAGTCGGTCGGCCGTAGCGGCGCGGCGCCCGTTGGCTCCATGAGGGACGTTCCTTCCTGTTCCACGCCATCCTCTCCTTTGGTCTCCCCATCCGCCATCACACGTTCTTCGATGCGAGAGACTGATTGGATGATGAGGCTGTTGGGCCCTGCGGAAATACGTATTTTGGCGAACAAGCTAGATCTTCGTCCCACAAAAAAACTAGGCCAGAACTTCGTGATCGACGCGGGGACCGTCCGGCGCATCGTCCGTGTGGCCGATCTCACCCCTGATGACGTGGTCATAGAGGTGGGCCCGGGGCTCGGCTCGCTCACCCTGGGGCTCCTGCCCGCGGCCGCTCACGTGGTCGCCGTCGAGATCGATCCGGTGCTGGCCGGCCAGCTCCCCGTCACGGTGGCCGAACGCGACGCCGCCGACCGCCTCACGGTCGTCAACGCCGACGCGATGAAGATCACCCTGGACGACCTGTCCGGCCACGTGCCGACCGCACTGGTGGCCAACCTGCCGTACAACGTGGCCGTCCCGGTGCTGCTGCACCTCCTGGAGGTGCTCCCGTCCCTGCGCAAGGGCCTGGTGATGGTCCAGTCGGAAGTGGCCGACCGCCTCGCCGCGGGTCCCGGCTCGAAGGTGTACGGGGTGCCGTCGGTCAAGGCGGCCTGGTACGCGGACGTGCGCCGGGCGGGACCCGTGGGCCGCACGGTCTTCTGGCCCGTCCCCAACGTCGACTCGGGCCTCGTCTCCCTCCAGCGCCGCGACCCACCGTCCACGACGGCGACGCGCGAGGAGGTGTTCGAGGTGGTGGACGCGGCCTTCGCCCAACGCCGCAAGACCCTCCGCGCGGCCCTGTCCGGCTGGGCCGGCACCCCCGCCGACGCGGAACGCGCGCTGCGCGCGGCCGACGTGGACCCCTCGGCGCGAGGCGAACAACTGGACATCCACGCCTTCACCCGCATAGCCGAACACAGACCCTGACACGCTGCCCTCTCAAGGGGGCAGCCCTCACCCACCCCCCACCACCAACGCCCGCCGTTCCCCCCGAACGCGAGGTAGCCCGTCACCAACGGCACCCGCCACCTAGGACGCCCTACACCACCGACACCCACCCCGTTATCCACAACCCTCACCCCCCTCCCTCCTCTTTTCCACAGAACCGTGTTCGGCCGCTCCTCGTAACCCTGCATCCCCAGATCCTGGCCTCCCACCCCCGATAAACCGGAGGCCACCATGACCACCCGCATCACCTTCCCGCGGCTCGCCATCGGCGGAGCACTCCTCTCGGCACTCCTCACCACGCTGGCCATCAATGCCACCCCCGCCCGAGCCACCGCCGTTCGAGCGATCCCCACCCCTTCACTCACCGACAGGCTCCCCGAACTCAAGGGCACTCTCACAAGAGGCCAGATAGCCGCAGCAGCGGCTCTGACCCAACTGGGCGTCTCCTTCTCCTGGGGCGGAGGCTCGACGAAGGGCCCAACTCTGGGGATAGGCAGAGGCGCCACCACCAGAGGCTTCGACTGCAGCGGCCTCACCCTCTACGCCTGGTCCAGAGCAGGCATAAGACTGAGCCACCACACAGCAGCCCAATTCCGCCAGGGCCGTAAGATCCCTCTCAGGGCGCGCCGCACAGGCGACCTGCTCTTCTTCGGCGGCACCCCCGGCGCCCCCACCCACGTGGCCCTGTTCCTGACCGGAACCCTCATGATCCACGCCCCCAAGACAGGCGACGTGGTCAGAAAGGCCAACTTCAACACGCCCTACTTCCGCACCGCCTACCGCGGCACCGTACGCCCAGGCTGACCTACCCCATGGACGACCCACCCACGAGGAACCCACCTATGAGGGCTTTCCACGGAGGATCCACGCATGAGTGAGCCACCCACGGAGGACTCGCCCACCTGAGACCCGTCCCCGGAGGATTCGCTCACGGGAGACCCACCCTCGGGGGACTCGCTTACGGAGGCTCGCCTACGGAGGACCCGCCCATGGGGACCCGACCGTGGGGAACCCGCACATGAGTGCGTCACCCACGACGACCCCTCATGACCGCTCAACAAACCTGGCAAACGCCCACCAACTTGACTCTCTGTGTTGAGAAGTCGGCCGCCCAGGGAGTCATATTCCCAGAACCGCATGTCAGGGCAGCGCGCCCCGATAACATCGAGTGTCCTTGACCCCGGCAAGTGATGAGAGTGGCAGAAGATCGATGAGTTCGGTGACCGTGCGTGTGCCTGCGAAGGTCAACGTGCAGCTTTCTGTCGGCCCGCTCAGGGAAGATGGGTACCACGACCTGGTCAACGTCTTCCATGCCGTATCGATCTTCGATGAGGTCGTGGCGAAGGAGTCCGAGTCGATCACCGTCCAGGTGAACGGCAAGTGGTCCGACCAGGTGCCGACCGACGACAGCAACCTGGCCATCCGGGCTGCTCGCGCGCTCGCCAAACACGCGGGCCGCACCTACGGCGCCGACCTGATCATCCAGAAGGGCATCCCGGTCGCGGGCGGAATGGCGGGCGGCAGCGCGGACGCCGCCGGCGCGCTGGTGGCGTGCAACGAGCTCTGGGGGCTGGGGCTGCCCTTCGAGGACCTGATGGAGATCGCCGGCGACCTCGGCAGCGACGTCCCGTTCTCCCTGCTCGGCGGCACAGCGGTCGGCACGGGCCGCGGCGAGCAGCTGACCGAGCTGCCCACCGGTGGCGTGTTCCACTGGGTGTTCGCGCTGGCGAACGGCGGCCTCTCCACGGCCAGCGTCTACGCCGAGTGCGACCGTCTCAGGAAGGTCTCCGCGGCCGAAGTCCCCTGGCCCCAGCTGAACGACTCCCTCATGGAGGCCCTCGGCACCGGCGACGCCTACGCCCTGGGCAACCACCTGAGCAACGACCTCCAGACCGCCACCCTCAATCTCCGCCCCGAGCTCGCCCCCACCCTCGACTCGGGCCGCCAGCACGGAGCCCTGGGCGCGATCGTCTCCGGCTCGGGCCCCACCTGCGCCTTCCTGGCCATCGACGCCACCCACGCCCGCGACCTGGCCCACAGCCTGACCACCACCGGCGCCGCCCACACCGCCGTAGCCGCCCACGGCCCCGTCCAGGGCGCCACCTTGCTCTGACCCCCGCGATCCACATGCAGGCCCGAAGCGACCTTCGAGGGCCTGCCCGCGAGCTGTCGAGCTCCAAGAACACGCCGACCTGAGCGTTGATCAGCAGGCCGACGCCCAGCATCGCCATGCCGATCGCCGAGGTGAGAACCACCGCGACCGTCATGGTCAGGTTGCGGCGCAGGCCGATCCAGACCTCGGAGAAGATGAAATTGGCCCGCATCTCGTGTCTGCAGCTCCCTGCCGGTACGCATGGCGGTCGAGCACCTCGAAGATGCCGATCCTCGTCGTGGGGGTCGATGGTGCCCGTGGGCTCGTCAGCCTGTTGACGAGCCCACGGGCGGACGCGCTGCGGCTCGCCGCCGGACTTCGCGCGCGGAACGACTCGGCTCTCGTGTCTCTGAGCGGAACGACTCGGTTCTCATGTCTCAGAGACGTTCGGCAGCCCGGTTTGCTGCTCGACCGAAGTGATTCAGCTGAGGGCGGGTGGGCGCGGCCGGATGGTTCGTCCAGCGCGTGGACACCGGTGCCGGCACCCTCGTAGCCGCCGCCGGCAGGAGCGGGCCGGCCGGTTATCGTCGGAACACGGGGTCACGACCCGACCGGGCCGCCGCTTCGAAGCTGCGCAGGTATCCCATGACGAGGTCGGCCAGCCCGGCGCGCCGCGTCCGCCCGAGCGGATCGGGGGCGGGCTCGCCTCTGGCGAGGAGCGCGGACGTCCCCGCGTGGCTCGCGCTCATGACCTCGGCCCCGGCCGCCGTCGCGCCGACCGGCCCGTCTGTCTGCAGCGCCGGCTTCACACCGCCCCCTCCTTCGCGTCCTTCCCGGGGTCGTCCTTCTGCGCGTCCGCGAGGACGACGGTGAACAGCGCCCTCAGGTCCTGGCCTTGAGCACGGTGTTGGGGTTGATGGCCGGGCTCTCGACCACCTCGCGGGCGGTGGGCAACTGGTCGCCCGGCCGCAGCACGCCCGGCCGCAGAGCCTGCTTGACCTGGTGGACGAGCTGGAGGTACGTCGAAACCCCCGAGCCGCGGTCAAGGTGAAACTCCATCACGGCAACACCCTTTCCCTATTCGAATAGGGAAAGGGCGCTGTAGTGATCGTGAGTTGTCACCTCGGCAGGGCCCGGTCCTCGCGCCTCGGGAGCGGGCACCGAGAGCGCCGAGATGGTGCCTGCGTGCCCGAATGGTCCTCGGCGACCGGTTCACGCGTGCTCAGGTCCCCCGGGCCGCCGATACCCTGGGAAGGCCATGAATCTGGTCAACCTTGAGTCGGTCTCCCACGCTTACGGGCCCAAGCCTCTCCTGCACGACGTCTCCCTGGGCGTCGAAGCCGGAGAGCGTATCGGCGTGGTCGGGCGCAACGGCGGCGGCAAGACGACCCTGCTGTCGGTCATCGCGGGAGCCCTGCGTCCCGACAGCGGTCGCGTCACCCACAACCGGGGCCTGCGGGTCGGGTTCCTGTCGCAGCAGGACGACCTCGACCCCGGCGTTCCGGTGCGCGAGCTCGTCCTGGGCGAGCTGGCCGAGCACGAGTGGGCGGGAGATCAGCGCGTACGCGAGATCCTGGCCAACCTGATCGGCGACCTCGACCTCGACGCCAGGGCCGCGGACCTGTCGGGCGGCGAGCGCAGGCGTACGGCGCTGGCCCGCCTGCTCATCGGCGACCACGACCTGATCATGCTCGACGAGCCCACCAACCACCTCGACATCGAGGCCATCGCGTGGCTGGCCGGGCACCTGGCGGGCCGGAAGAGCGCGCTGGTCGTGGTGACGCACGACCGGTGGTTCCTCGACGCCGTCTCCATGCGCACGTGGGAGGTCGTCGACGGGCGGGTCGAACGGTACGAGGGCGGATACGCCGCCTACGTGCTGGCCAAGGCCGAGCGGGCCCGGATCGCCCAGGCCGCGGAAGAGCGCCGCCAAAACCTCATGCGCAAAGAGATCGCCTGGCTGCGGCGCGGCCCGCCCGCGCGTACGTCCAAGCCGAAGTTCCGCATCGAGGCGGCACAGGCGCTGATCGCGAACGAGCCGCCGGCCCGCGAGACGGTGGAGCTGATGCGGTTCGCGGCGGCCAGGCTCGGCAAGACCGTCTACGACCTCGAAGACGTCACCCTGCACGCGGGCGGCCCCGGCAACGGGCCGCTGGTGCTCGACCACCTCACGTGGCAGTTCGGCCCGGGGGACCGGATCGGGCTGATCGGCGTCAACGGCTCCGGCAAGTCGTCCGTGCTGCGGCTGCTCGCCGACACGATCAAGCCCGACTCGGGCCGCGTGATCAGGGGCAGGACCGTGCGCCTGGCGCACCTGTCGCAGGAGCTGGCGGAGCTCGACCCGACGCGGCGCGTGCTGGAGTCGGTCGAGGAGGTTCGCAAGTACCTCCAGCTGGGCAAGCGCGAGTGGACCGCGTCGCAGCTGCTCGAACGGCTGGGTTTCAAGGGTGAGGCCCAGTGGAAGGTGGTCGGCGACCTCTCCGGCGGTGAGCGACGGCGGTTGCAACTGCTGCGGCTGCTCATGGACGACCCCAACGTGCTGCTGCTCGACGAGCCCACCAACGACCTCGACATCGAGACGCTCAACGAGCTCGAAGACCTGCTCGACGGCTGGCCCGGCACGCTGATCCTGGTGAGCCACGACCGCTACTTCCTGGAGCGGGTGACCGACCGCAGCGTGGCGCTGCTCGGTGATGGCAAGCTGTCGCTGCTGCCCGGCGGGGTGGACGAATACCTCGAACGACGCGCGGCGGGCACGGCCGTCACCGCGCGCCTGGGCGTCGCCGCCACGGCCGGCGCCTCGCCGTCCGGCCGCATCGGCGCCATCACCGAGGCTGCCTCGGCACCTTCCGGGCCGGCGGTCTCCGCTCCCGGTGCCGGGTCCGGACAGGCCAAGGACGGGCTCTCCGCCAAGGAGGAACGCGAGCTCCGCAAGGAACTCAACCGCCTGGAACGCCAGCTCGACAAGCTCGGCGACCAGGAGTCCCGCCTGCACGCCGCCATGGCGGACGCGGCCAGCGACTACGCCAAGCTCGGCTCGCTGGACGCGCAGCTGCGCGAGATCACGGCCCAGAAGGACACGGTCGAGGCCGAGTGGCTTGAGGTGGCCGACCGCCTGGGCGACTGACCGCCCAAGTTGCTGACCGCCTGGGCGACTGACCGCCTGGGTGACCGACTCGGAGCCGGCGCCTGTTGCGGGGGCGGGCCTGGCGCCGATCAGTGCTGGGGTTCGTCACGGCCGACGGCTCGTCCCAGTGGCGGTTGCCGGGCGAAGAGACCGTCGTCGATCGCCGTGCTCGTCGCCCCGCCCGGAAGGCGCGTCGTCGGTGGATGAGGGGTGAGCCCGTCCAGGACCCGGGGCGGGTCAGGGGCGGGGTGGGTCGGGTGGGGAGTCGAAGGGGGTGAGGAGGGTGCGGAGGAGTGCGGCGAGTGTGCGCTGGTCCTCGCCCCCCAACCCCGACAACAACTCCCGCTCCCTGCGCAGCAGATCGGCGAACGCGGCGTCCACCCGCCCCAGCCCGGTGTCCGTCAGCGACACCAGCACCCCACGCCGATCCTCGGGATCCGGCCGCCGCCGGACGAGGCCGGCCGCGGCGAGGCGGTCAATGCGGTTCGTCATCGTGCCGGAGGTCACCAAGGTGGCGCGCAGCAGGGCGCCGGGGCTGAGCTCGTAGGGTTTGCCGGCTCGGCGCAGCGCCGTCAGCACGTCGAACTCCCACGGCTCCAGATCGTGTTCGGCGAACGCCGCCCGCCGCGCCCGGTCGAGATGCCGGGCGAGTCGTGACACTCTGGAGAGCACCTGGAGCGGCTCGACGTCGAGGTCGGGGCGCTCGGCGCGCCAGGCCGCGACAAGGCGATCGACCTCGTCTCTAGCATCCTCCGTCATGACACAAGAGTGTACTGTCTTGACATCGAGATATCTCTCTCGATATCAATTATCTTCATGTCAAGAGATATCTGGGACCCGGTCACATACGCCGTCTTCGCGGACGAGCGGTCGCGACCGTTCATCGAGCTGATCTCCAGAGTGGGGGCCGTCGAGCCCGATTATGTCGTGGACGCGGGCTGCGGAAGCGGAGAACTCACCGTTGAGCTGGCCGGTCGCTGGCCGCGCGCGACGATCGAGGGGTTCGA
Source organism: Nonomuraea maheshkhaliensis (assembly GCF_039529435.1). Lineage (NCBI taxonomy): Bacteria > Bacillati > Actinomycetota > Actinomycetes > Streptosporangiales > Streptosporangiaceae > Nonomuraea > Nonomuraea maheshkhaliensis. Next base: position 55,306 of record NZ_BAAAMU010000040.1, on the reverse strand, counting down.
CTCGTCCCCTGCGATGATCACGAAGGCTCGCAGGCTGGAGTCGAACGTCAGGTTCGCGGTCGCGGACGTGACCACGTGGCGTCCCGACCGGCCCGTGGACGTGATCGTGTCCAACGCCGTGCTGCAGTGGGTGCCCGAGCACCGCTCCGTGCTGGAGCACTGGATGGAGGAGCTGGCCCCGGGCGGCTGGCTGGCGTTCCAGGTGCCGGGCAACTTCGACGCCCCCAGTCACGTCGCGATCCGCGAGCTGTGCGGCTCGCGTGCCTGGTCCGACAAGCTCGGCGACTACACCAGGGGCAAGCCCGTGGACGAGCCCATCGAATATCTCGACCTGCTCAACCAGGGCGGTTCGCAGGTGGACGCGTGGGAGACCACGTACGTGCACGTGCTGCAGGGCGAGGACCCGGTGCTCGGCTGGGTCTCCGGTACGGCCCTGCGCCCGATCCTGGACCGCCTCGACCCGGACGAGCAGCGCCGTTTCAAGCGCGATCTGGCCAAGCCGCTCGCCGAGGCGTATCCGGCCAGGAGCTACGGCACGCCGTTCCCGTTCCGGAGGATCTTCGTGGTGGTGCAGAAGTGAGTGGTGGCAGAGGAAGGAGCGGGTCGTGATCCGGGGGCTGCATCATGTTCAGCTCGCTGCCCCGCGCGGCAGTGAGCCGCTGCTGAGGGAGTTCTACGTAGGCGTGCTCGGCCTGCGCGAAGTGCCCAAGCCGCCCGAGCTGGCCGGACGCGGTGGCGCCTGGTTCAGGGGCGACGGGGTGGAGGTGCATCTCGGCGTCGAGGACGACTTCAGGCCGGCTCGCAAGGCTCATCCGGCCTTCGTGGTGGACAATCTCGACGTATATATCGCGAAATTTCCGGGCTCGGTCCCGGATGAGCTGGCCCCGGGCTGGCGCAGGATCTACGTCTCCGACCCGGTGGGCAACAGAATCGAACTCCTGCACCTGGTGTGATGTGCACCGCCCGGTGGCATCATTGTCCGAAATCGGACTTTTTGCGAGGTGTGGTGGGCATCGAGATCGAGGACAAGTTCGACGTCTCCCCGGAGTTCACGCTGCCGGACCTGAGCGGTCTGGGCGACGTCGTAGGCCCGAAGAGTCACCAGCTCGTGGCTCTCTACTTCGACACCGCCGACCTGCGGCTGGCCGCCCGGGGTATCACGCTCAGACGCAGGCGGGGCGGCGACGACGCGGGCTGGCACCTGAAGCTGCCCAAGGCCAAGGGTGTGCGCCAGGAGATCCACCACCCCCTCACCCGCAGCGCCAAGATCGTGCCCGCCGAGCTGGCCGAGCTCGTCCGCGCCTACACCCGTGGCGCCGAGCTCGAACTGGTCGCCGAGCTGGAAACGCGCAGGAACGTGACCGTCCTGCTCGACGGCGACACCAGGCTGGTGGAGGTCGCCGACGACCGGGTCAAGGGCACCGTGTACGGGGCCGAGACCACGATCGTCCGCTGGCGCGAGGTCGAGGCGGAGCTGCTCGAAGGCGGCACCGCGAAACTGCTGGCCAAGGTGGGCAAGCGCCTCAGGAAGGCCGGCGCCGTACCGTCACAGGCCACCAGCAAGCTCGCCAAACTCCTCGAACCCGCTCCGCCGCCCACCGCCCCCACCGAACCGGGCACGGCGGGCGAGGTCGTCGTCGCCTACCTGGCGTCGCAGGTGAACGCCCTGCTCTCACAGGACCCGCGGGTGCGCAGGGCCGAGGACGACGCGGTGCACCAGATGCGCGTGGCGGCCCGCAGGCTGCGCAGCGCGCTCAGGGCGTTCAAGAAGGTCGTGACCGGCACCGATCACGTCCAGGACGAGCTGCGCCGGCTCGGCACGGTGCTCGGCGAGGCGCGTGACCTGGAGGTGATCAGGGCCAGGTTCGCCAAGCTGCTCGACGGGCTGGCGCCGGAGCTGGTCGCGGGCCCGATCAGGACCCGGCTCGGCGCCGATCTGCACGAACGCGAGCAGGAGGCGTACGGCCGCATCAGGGAGGAGCTCAGCGGCGAGCGCTACTACCTGCTGCTCGACGCGCTCGATCAGCTCGTGTCGGCCCCGTCCTTGGGCAAGGCCGCGGCCAGGCCCGCGCGGGACGAGCTGCGCGCCATCGCCGTGGCCGGCTGGGAGCGGGTGACGAAGCGGTACGACGCCGCCCAGGCCATCGACGACCCCGAGCGCCGCGCCCTGGCCATGCACGACGTACGCAAGGCGGCCAAACGCGCTCGATACACCGCCGAAGCGCTCAAGCCGAGCATCGGCGGCGGCATGGGCAGGCTCGCCAAGCTGGCCGAGGGCGTCCAGGAGATCCTGGGCCTGCACCAGGACGGTGTGGTCGCGCAGGAGACCCTGCTCCAGGAGGCGGAGCGCGCGCGGCAGGCGGGCGAGGACACGTTCACGTACGGCCTGCTGATCGGCATCGAACGCGGCAAGGCGGAACGTGCTGACGCCGAGTTCCCCGAGGTGTGGGCCGAGACCGTGAAGGCGGTCGGCAAGCTGCTGTGACGGATCCCGCGCCGGGCGGGACGCTGCTTCAGTTCACGCCGGACTGCAGGTCCGGCTCAGGGCCGTCGTGGTCCGACGGCAGGTGGTCGCGAGAGCCCGCGACGGCGGCGATGGCCTGCTCCACCTGCTGGTGGATGGCCAGGGCCCAGTGCACGCAGGTGAGTTCCAGCAGCCGCATGGGCGTGCGCTGGACGGACGCCAGATGGAGCTGGGCGCCGTGCTGCTGGGTGTAGTCGTGCAGCCGCAGCAGCACCATCAGACCGGCGCAGTCCATGAAAGGCATGGCGCCGAGGTCGAGCAGCACATGGTCACCTGGATGACAGTTGTTCATGATGTACGTTTCGAGCTGGTGAGCGTTGGTCGCGTCCACCTCCCCGCGGACGATGATGAGCACGCCGCCCGGCAGGGGCCGGGCTTCCAGAATGAGCCCCACCATGCAGACCTCCACCATTCGGCGGGCCGACACGCTGGCCGGTGGCCGGAAAGTCTCGGCCCGAGCGCTCGGCTGCCTTGAATGGTGAGACTTTCCGTTGCCATTTGTCAGCAGTCGGAATGGTTACAGTACCGCCACGATACGTTACTCATGGTTGTCGATAAGTGACAGACGCAATTGCACCAGAGTGAGGCCGGGCCGCAGGTCGATATTCAGCTCGTCACACGCCTGCCGCATCACCCAGAGCCGAGCACTATGGGCGTCCGACCAGGAGGGCTGCTCGGGTATGGACTCCTCAGGCGGCAGTCCGTGCTCGTCGATGACCTGCACGGTGAGGGAATGGTGATCCTGCCAGGCGTGCACGCTGCCCCGCCCGGCGCCTTTGTCGAGCACATGGAGCACCGCCTCGTGGACCGCGATCACCAGGTCGTCCACACGGCGTGCCGCCAGTCCCGCCTGCCGGCCGACGGCCCGCAGACGGGCGCGCAACGTTTCCAGGTCACTGTCGATCGGCGCGTGGAGCAAGTGCTTACTCACGTACCCACCCGACCATCCATCGCCGTGAACGCACCCGGCACGTGTTCGCCGGAGCCAGGTACGGCTACCCACTTCTGACAGGCGTTCACAAAACCGGAAATGGACGTTTCCTGTCAATCGCAGGCGCTTGGTCCGGCGGGAATTTGTGCAGGGCTTCTCCAGGCCGGGAGGGTTCCTGCCGTCGTCATTACGGCTCGTCTCCATTGATGTCGCGTCTGAAACGGCGAAGACCGCAATAGAGGACGAATTCGCTGCAAAATGCATCAGATCGCGTAGCGCCGCACCATCGCTCAGGCCTCGTAGCGTTCCACGCTGACGACCTGGCCGCCGGCCCGGTGCAGGACGGCGAGGGCTCCCTTGCGCAGGTGCACGTCCTTGCCGCTCAACGCCTCGATCAGGGCGGGCAGCACCTTGCCGTGACTGCACACGGCCGCGGGCCCCGAGAGGCGCCCGACCAGTTCCGGCGTCTTGTCCGGGTCCTGGCTCTCCTCGCTGAGCAGCGGGTCGGTCTTGAGCGAGGCCCCGATCGCGGCCGCGTACGGCTCCAGCGTCTGTACGCAGCGCAGGCTGGGCGAGCTCAGCAGTGTCTCGGGGCGGTAGGCGGGCAGGGCCGTGGCCAGGGTCGCCGCTTGCGAACCGCCGTCGGCGTCGAGCGGACGCGCGGCGTCGTCGCCCTGCCACTCGCTCCTGGAGCCGGCCGAGCCGTGCCGGACCAGGACGAGGGGCACGGTCTCCAGCGGCGCGGCCCGCAACGCGCGCAGCAGCCCGGCGTCCCACTCGTACGTCAGCAGCCGCCTGGCCTCCTCCACCGGCAGCCAGCGCAACTCGTCCACCTCGTCGCCCGGCTCGAAGCCGTCGTCAGCGACCGTTCGCGCCACCCAGTAGTCGACCCGCTTGAGCCGCCCCATGGTCATGTAGTGGACCGGCGGCAGCGCGCGGCCGAGCAGGACGGTCAGGCCGGTCTCCTCGCGGACCTCGCGCAACGCGGCGGCGATCTCGTGCTCGCCCGGCTTCAGCTTGCCCTTGGGGAGGGTCCAGTCGTCGTAGGCGGGCCGGTGGATGACGGCCACCTCGGGGCGGTTCTGCTCGCCCCGCCAGACCACGGCTCCGGCGGCCCGGAGCGGGTCGGTCATCATCACTCTCTCCCTGTGACGCGAGGCAGGTCAGTCGTCAACGGTCCTCCAGCGGCGGGTGCCGATGAGGTGACTCTGCAGGTCCTCGCCAGGATGGCGGTTCCAGGTGCCGTCGGAGTTGAGCCACCACGCGTTGGTGGTCTCGGCCATGGCCAGGTCCATCAGCTCCATGAGGTACGCCTTGTGCTGCGGCGCCGTGACCTTGACCAGGGCCTCGACGCGGCGGTCGAGGTTGCGGCGCATCAGGTCGGCGCTGCCGATCCACACCTCGGGCCGGCGCCCGAGGCCGAACTCGTAGACGCGCGAGTGCTCCAGGAAGCGCCCCAGGATCGACCGTACGCGGATCGTCTCCGACAAATCGGGAATGCCCGGACGGAGTGTGCAGATGCCGCGTACCCACAGATCCACCGGAACGCCCGCCCTGGAGGCCCGGTAGAGAGCGTCGATGATCGGCTCGTCCACCAGCGAGTTCGTCTTGATCCTGATCCGCGCGGGACGCCCGGCCTGCTGGTGGGTGATCTCCCGCTCGATCCTGGCCAGCAGCCCGGCACGCATGGAGTGGGGCGCGACCAGCAGGCGGCGGTAGGCGGAGTGGTGGGAATAACCGGTCAGGTGGATGAACAGGTCGGTCACGTCCTCGCCGACCAGAGGATCGGCCGTGAGCAGGCCGAAGTCCTCGTACTGGCGGGCGGTCTTGGGGTTGTAGTTGCCGGTGCCGATGTGGCAGTAGCGGCGCAGCTCGCCCGAGGGCTCCTGACGTACGACGAGGGCGAGCTTGCAGTGGGTCTTGAGCCCGACCACCCCGTAGACGACGTGGCAGCCGGCCCGCTCCAGCTTGCGCGCCCAGGTGATGTTGGCCCGCTCGTCGAAGCGGGCCTTGATCTCGACGACGACCACGACCTGCTTGCCGGCCTCGGCCGCGTCGACCAGGGCGTCCACGATGGGGGAGTCGCCGCTGGTGCGGTAGAGGGTGTGCTTGATCGCCAGAACTCGCGGGTCGGCCGCGGCGGTCTCGATGAAGTGCTGGACGCTGGTGGCGAACGAGTCGTACGGGTGGTGCAGCAGCACGTCCCGCTCGCGCAGGATCGAGAAGACGTCGTCCTCGGCGTTGATGACCTCGGCCGGCACGAACGGCCGGTAGCTCAGCTCGCCCCGGTCGAGGTCGGCGATGGCGTGCAGGCCCGACAGGTCGAGCGGCCCAGGCAGCCGGTAGATCTCGTGCGAGGCCAGCTCCAGCTCCTCGACCAGCGGCGCGAGCACCTCGGGGGTGATCGTGTCCTCGACCTCCAGGCGCACGGGCGGGCCGAAGCGCCGCTTCAGCAGCTCCTTCTCCAGGGCCTGCATGAGGTTCTCGGTGACGTCCTCGTCGACGTCGAGGTCCTCGTTCCTGGTGACGCGGAAGACGTGGTGCTGGAGGATCTCCATGCCCTTGAAGAGCTGTCCGAGATGAGCGGCGATGACGTCTTCGAGTGGGACGAAGCGGTCTTTGGACGCCGGGACGAACCGGGGGAGCTGCGAGGGGACCTTGACCCGGGCGAACACCGTGTGGTCGGTCGCCGGGTTGCGCACGAGGACGGCCAGATTCAGGCTGAGCCCGGAGATGTAGGGAAACGGGTGGGCGGGATCGACGGCCAGCGGCGTCAGCACGGGCCTGATCCGCTCCCTGAAGAGTTTGCGCAGCTCGGTGCGCTCCTCGCGGCCGAGGTTGTCCCACCGGACGACCTCGATGCCCTCGGTGGCCAGCTGGGGGCAGATCTGCTGGTGGAAGGCGGCCGCGTGCCGCCTGGCCAGCCGGTCGGCGACGGCCGCGATCCTGACCAGTTCTTCGCGGGGCTTGAGCCCGCTCCTTGTCCGCAGCAGCAGGCCGGTCGCCATGCGCCGTTTCAGCCCGGCCACCCTGACCCGGAAGAACTCGTCCAGGTTGCTGGCGAAGATGGCGAGGAAGCGCACCCGTTCGAGGAGGGGGAGTGAGGGATCTTCGGCCAGGTCGAGGACGCGTTCGTTGAACTGGAGCCAGCTCTCCTCACGGTTGAGAAACCGCTCCTGTGGCAGGGGCAGGTCGTTGGCAGCTCCGACCGGTTCTGCGGACATATGGCGTATATTGCCCCGTTTGCTGGAACAGAACGTTAACGTCGCCTAAACGGCTCAACCTGGAAGGTCGGCCCAGCTCAACCCCATCGTCACCCGGTACGCCCCGAGTGTTCAAGACTCACTCAGGATGATCTACCTGTTCGAGACGCGCGGCCCGTTCGGCCAGCCTGGCCTCCCGCTGGCGGATCTTCTCCTCCCGCTCGCGGGCCTTCTCGGCCTCCTTGAGCAGCCGCTCGCGTTCCTTCTCCGCCTCCTTCAGCAGGCGCTCACGCTCCTTCAGCTCGCGCACCCTGGCCTTCTCGGCCTCCTTGAGCTCGCGCTGGCGCTGCTTCTCGGCCTCCTTGAACTCCTTCTCCCTGGCCTTCTCGAACTCGCGCAGCTCCTTCTCCCCGCTCGCCCGCGGCTTGGGCGGCTGGCCCTGGCCGCGGCTGCCCGTGACGGTGATCGACGGAGTGGGGTTGAGCCCGGTCAGGCCGTTCCAGGCCAGGTTGACCAGGTGGGCGGCGACCTCCTCGCGGCCCGGCTTGCGCACGTCGAGCCACCACTGGCCGGTCAGCGCCACCATGCCGACCAGCATCTGGGCGTACATCGGGGCCAGCTTGGGGTCGTAGCCGCGGCCCGCGAACTCGTCGGCCAGCACGTCCTCCACCTGGCTGGCGATCTCGCTGATCAGGCTCGCGAACGTGCCCGTGCCGGAGGCCGCGTGGGAGTCGCGGACCAGGATGCGGAAGCCCTCGCTGCTCTCCTCGATGTAGCGGAGCAGGGCCAGCGCGGCCCGTTCCAGCTTGATCAGGGCGTGGGAGGCGGAGAGGGCTTCGGTGATCATGCCGAGCAGCTTCTGCATCTCGCGGTCGACGACGACGGCGTAGACGCCTTCCTTACCGCCGAAATGTTCGTACACCACGGGTTTCGACACCTGTGCGGTAGCGGCGATCTCCTCGATAGAGGTCCCGTCGAACCCCTTCTCCGCGAAGAGCGTGCGGCTGATGCTGATCAGCTGCTCTCTTCGCTCTGCACCGGACATGCGCCTGCGGGATCGGGGTTCGGTCACGGTACCCATAATGACGGCCACGCTTCCGTGGCCGCCCATCGGATCTTGGGCAGGGTCAGGCAACGCGCTTCGCCGCCAGGCGCTCAGCCGTCGGCCAGCGCACGTCGTACACCCAGCCCAGCTTCTCGAAGATCCTGATCAGGCCGGCACTCAGGTCGATCTGGCCCTTGAGCACGCCGTGCCTGGCGCAGGTCGGGTCGGAGTGGTGCAGGTTGTGCCACGACTCGCCGAAGGAGGGGATGGCCAGCCACCACACGTTGCGCGACTTGTCGCGGACCTGGAAGTCCTCCTCGCCGAAGACGTGGCAGATCGAGTTGATCGACCAGGTCACGTGGTGCAGCAGGCCGATGCGGATGATCGAGCCCCAGAACAGCGCGGTCAGGCCGCCCTGCCAGGACCAGGTGAGCAGCAGGCCGAGCACGCCGGGCAGCAGGATCGAGGTGAGCGCCATGGCGCCGAACCACTTGTGCATCTTCAGCACGTCGTCGTCCCGGCACAGGTCGGGGGCGTACTTCTCCCTGTTGGTGCGCTCGCTCTCGAACAGCCAGCCCATGTGGGCGTAGAGCAGGCCCTTGGCCATGTTCTTGAAGCCAGGGCCGAAGCGCCACGGCGAGTGCGGGTCGCCCTCCTTGTCGGAGAACTTGTGGTGCTTGCGGTGCGTGGCCACCCAGTCGAGCACGGACATCTCCAGCGACAGGGTGCCGGCGATGCCCAGCGCGATCTTCAGCGGCCGCTTGGCCTTGAACGAGCCGTGCGTGAAGTAGCGGTGCAGCCCCACCGTGACGCCGAGTCCGGAGACCACGTAGAAGACGAACGCGATGGCGATGTCCGTCCAGCCGAGCCCCCATCCCCACGCGAACGGCACGGCCGCGGCGAGCGCGACGATGGGCAGCCCGACGACCAGTCCGAAGGTGACGAGCTCGGACTTGGACTTCGGTTCCGCTTCGAACTCCGGTTTCGGGGAAGGGGCTGAACGCTCGGCGATAACGGTCACTGGCGACCTCCAACGACGTGTATGTGGATGTATGTCCAGGCTACGCCACCGTAACCTACGCCAGCGTAAGTTAGGAAGACCTAAGTTGGGAATATCGGGAAGATGACGGCGCTTCCGGCAAGGTGCGTGGGGTTCGTGGCTTGCGCCGTTTCGGACGGTCTGTTATAAGGACGCCCACTCCGAAACCCCTGTCAGCAGGGCGGATGCGCCGCGTTGCGCGGGCGGAGGCTATTACGGGCGCGCGCCAGGCCGCGGGGTCGGTATCGTAGGGGGGTGTCGGACATCACGTGTTCGGCCCGTCCCGGATCGTCTAATCGGCAGGACAAGTGGTTTTGGTCCACTTTGTAGGGGTTCGAGTCCTCTTCCGGGAGCTTTGAGGTGTTCCCCCCGCGAAATCTCCGGAGTGGGGCCAGGTATCCTCACGGTGTCGGGAGGGTAGCGGTGCGGTAGACGTACCGCACAGCCCTGATCCTTCCAGCCACAGGAGCCTCAGTCCGTGAGTGTGCCGCGCCCGGCAGCCGTGATCGTCCTCGCCGCGGGCGAGGGCACCCGGATGAAGAGCCAGACCCCGAAAGTCCTCCACGAGGTGTGCGGCCGAGCACTGGTCGACCACATGCTCTCCGCCGCCCGCGACCTCGACCCCGAGCGGCTCATCGTGGTCATCGGCCACGCCCTTGAGCAGGTCGGCGGCCACCTCGCCGCCAGCAGCCCCGACGCCCGCGCGGTCGTCCAGCGCGAGCAGCGCGGCACCGGCCACGCCGTCCGCACCGTGCTCGAAGAGGTCGGCACGATCTCCGGCACCGTCCTGGTCACCTACGGCGACGTGCCGCTCCTGCGCACCCAGACCCTGGCCGGGCTGCTCGAACGGCACGCCGCCGAGGGCAACGCGGTCACCGTGCTGACGGCCGAGGTGCCCGACCCGACCGGCTACGGGCGGATCATCCGCGACGACGCCGGCGCCGTCCTGGAGATCGTCGAGGAGAAGGACGCCGATCCGGAGCAGCGCGCCATCAGGGAGATGAACTCCGGCATCTACGCCTTCGACGGCCTGCTGCTCGCCGACGCCGTCAAGCGCGTGTCCACCGACAACGCCCAGGGCGAGGAATACCTCACCGACGTCCTGTCCATCCTGCGCCGCGACGGCCACCGGGTCGGCGCCTGCGTGGCCGCCGACTTCGTCGAGGTCGAGGGCGTCAACGACCGCGTGCAGCTGGCCGCCGTCCGCAAGGTGCTCAACCGGCGCCTGCTGGAGGCCCACATGCGGGCCGGGGTCACGATCGTCGACCCCGACTCCACCTGGATCGACGTCGGGGTGAAGATCGGCCCCGACGCGGTCGTCCACCCCGCCACCCAGCTCCACGGCGCCACGGTCATCGAGTCCGGCGCCGAGGTCGGCCCCGCGACCACGCTGACCGACACGTTCGTCGGCGAGGGCGCCGTGGTCCGCAACGCGGTCTGCGACCACGCCGAGATCGGCCCGGAGGCCAACGTCGGTCCCTACGCCTACCTGCGCCCCGGCACCGTGCTGGGTCACAGGTCCAAGGCCGGGACCTTCGTCGAGATGAAGAACACCAAGGTCGGCCAGCGCTCCAAGGTGCCGCACCTGTCCTACGCGGGAGACGCCACCATCGGCGACGACGTCAACATCGGCGCCTCCACCGTCTTCGTCAACTACGACGGGGTCGACAAGCACCACACCACCGTGCGCGACGGCGCGTTCGTCGGCTGCGACACCATGCTCGTCGCCCCGGTGACCGTCGGCGACGGCGCCTACACGGCGGCGGGCTCGACCATCACCGACGACGTCCCCCCTGGCGCCATCGGCGTGGCCCGCGCACGGCAGCGCAACATCGAGAAATGGGTCTTGCGCAGGCGCGCGGGCACGAAGTCGGCCGCGGCCGCCGAGCGGGCGCTGGCCGGGCAAGATCAGGAGAAAGAGCAGTGACCAGCATCAAGCAGCCCGGTGAGAAGAACCTCATGCTCTTCTCAGGGCGGGCACACCCAAAGCTGGCCGACGAGGTCGCCGAGCACGTCGGCGTCTCCCTCACCCCCACCAAACTCATCGACTTCGCCAACGGCGAGATCTACGCCCGCTATCTGGAGTCCGTACGCGGCTGCGACGCGTTCGTCATCCAGAGCCACACCGGGCCGATCAACAAGTGGATCATGGAACAGCTCATCATGGTCGACGCGCTCAAGCGGGCCTCCGCCAAGCGCATCACCGTGGTCATGCCGTTCTTCGGCTACGCCCGCCAGGACAAGAAGGGCCGCGGCCGCGAGCCCATCACGGCCCGGCTGATGGCCGACCTGTTCAAGACCGCGGGCGCCGACCGGCTCATGTCGATCGACCTGCACACCTCCCAGATCCAGGGCTTCTTCGACGGCCCGGTCGACCACCTGTTCGCCATGCCGGTGCTGGAGAGCTACCTCAAGAACAAGCTCGACCTGGAGAACACCACCGTCGTCTCGCCCGACACCGGCCGGGTGCGCCTGTCGGAGCGCTGGGCCGACACGCTGGGCACGCCGCTGGCGTTCATCCACAAGCGCCGCGACCTCGACGTGGCCAACTCGGTCAAGGTCAGCGAGGTCGTCGGCAAGGTGCGCGGCCGCACCTGCGTCCTCATCGACGACATGATCGACACCGCCGGCACCATCTGCAAGGCCGCCGACGCCCTCTACGACCAGGGCGCCACCAACGTGATCGTGGCCGCCACCCACGCGGTCTTCTCCGACCCCGCCGTCGACCGGCTGAAGAACTCCCGGATCTCCGAGGTCATCGTCACCAACACGCTGCCGCTGGCCGAGAGCGCCAAGTTCGACAAGCTCACCGTGCTGTCCATCGCGCCGCTCATCGCCCGCGCGATCACCGAGGTGTTCCAGGACGGTTCGGTCACGAGCTTGTTCGAGGGCGACACGTGAGCCGGTAGACTGAACAGGTTGCGCTCGTAACGCCTCCCGCTAGGGCGGGTCAGGGAGAGCGCCGCACCAGCCGCCTACCGCATCCCTAGGAGATGTCGTGTCTGAAGTTCGCATCGCCGCCGAGCCGCGCACCGCGTTCGGCAAGGGCGCCGCCCGCAAGATCCGCCGCGCCGACAAGGTGCCCGCCGTTCTCTACGGGCACGGCATCGACCCCAAGCACCTGACCCTGCCGGGCCACGAGGTGCTGCTCGCGCTGCGCACGCCCAACGTGCTGATCCGCCTCAAGGGTGAGGGCGTCGACGAGCTCGCGCTGCCCAAGGGTGTCCAGCGCGACCCGATCAAGGGCTTCGTCGAGCACGTCGACCTGCTCCTGGTCCGGCGCGGCGAGAAGGTCACGGTCGAGATCCCGGTCACCACGACCGGCGACGTCAACTCCGAGGGCCTGCTCGACCAGCAGCTCGTCTCCATCGCCGTGGAGGCCGAGGCCACCCACATCCCGACCGGCGTCGAGGTCGACGTCGAGGGCCTCACGGTCGGCACCGTGGTCACCGCCGCTCAGCTCAAGCTGCCGCAGGGCAGCACGCTGACCGCCGACCCCGAGACCGTGATCCTCCAGGTCATCAACAGGCCGATCGAGGCTCCCGCCGAGGGTGAGGAAGGCGGCGAAGAGGCCGCCGAGGGCGAGTCCGCGCAGGCCGCCGACACCGAGTAAGCGCCGGGTTCGATCGTGGACGGGGCGGCCGCATTCGAGCCGTCCCGTTCCGCTGTGAGGGGAGCGCATGGATCGCTGGTTGATCGCCGGACTGGGTAACCCAGGGCCCGAATACGCGGGCAACCGGCACAACGCGGGCTTCATGGTGCTGGACGAGCTGGCCGCCAGAGCCGGCGGGCGGATGAAGGCCCACAAGAGCAGGGCCGAGGTGTGCGAGACGAGCGCCGCGATCCTGGCCAAGCCCCTGACGTACATGAACCTGTCCGGCGGGCCCGTCAAGGCGCTCTGCGACTTCTACAAGATCGGCCCCGAGCGGCTGGTCGTCGTCCACGACGAGCTCGACGTGCCCTACGGCGCGCTGCGGGCCAAGCTGGGCGGCGGCGACAACGGCCACAACGGCCTCAAGTCGATCACCAAGGTGCTCGGCACCCGCGACTACCTGCGCGTCCGCTTCGGCATCGGGCGCCCGCCCGGCCGCATGGACCCGGCCTCGTTCGTGCTCAGAGACTTCGCCACCATGGAGCGCAAGGACCTGCCCTTCCTGGTCGACCGGGCCGCCGACGTGGTGGAGTCGCTGATGACCCGCGGCCTGGAAGCCACACAGAACGACTTCCACCGGGCTGATCTGCACATATCCGGCCCTCCTCGCTGATCCCCGCATAGAGCCGTTCGCCGGATCGCGGCCTTACGCACGGCTACGATCGGTGACTGTCCGTTCAGGAGAGGTTGGTCACCTGGAGGCAGGCGTGCGCGGTGATGGGGTCATGGCCGTCGTCAGGACGGGTCATGAGCTCGGCTGGGGAGACCGGCCGCGCACGCTCTCCTGGGTCCGCTCCTACCGGCTGATGGCCGTGGCGGGAGACCTGTGCGGGGCGGCGATCGGGGCCGGGGCCGCCTTCTCGGTCAGATTCGGCGGGATCACGCCTTACGTGCTGCCGTACCTGCTGGTCAGCATGGTGCTGCCGGGGGTGTGGTGCTGCGCGGTGGCGCTCAACCGGGCGTACGAGCCGCGCATGCTCGGCGTCGGCTCCGAGGAGTTCCGCCGGATCGTGCAGACCGGCGTGGCGCTGGTGGCCGGCACGGCCATCGGCTCCTACGTGACCAAGACCGACGTCGCCCGCGGCTACGTCGTGCTGGCCCTGCCCCTGGTCACGCTGTTCACCCTCGTCTTCAGGTACGCCCTGCGCCGCTCGCTGCACCGCCGCAGGGCCGCGGGCGCGTGCATGCGCAAGGTGGTCGCGGCCGGGCACGAGTCCTCGATCGAGGAGCTGATCCGGCTCTTCCGCCGCGAACACCACCACGGCATGGACGTGGTCGCCGCCTGCCTGCCCGGCGGGCACGTGGGGCAGCGGGTGGCGGACGTCCCGGTCGCGGGCGACCTCACCGACGTGCCGATCGTGGTGGAGCAGTACGACGCCGACACCGTGGCCGTGCTGGCCTGCCCCGAGATGGACGGCCAGGCGCTGCGCCGGCTGGCCTGGAGGCTGGAGCGCACCCGCACCGAGCTGGTCGTCGCCCCGGCGCTGATGGACGTGGCCGGGCCGCGCACCATGATCAGGCCCATCGCCGGCATGCCGCTGCTGCACGTCGATCACCCCGAGCTGGCCGGGGTCAGGCAACTGGTGAAGAACGTCTTCGACCGGCTGGTGGCCGCCGCCCTGCTGGTGCTGCTGGCCCCGGCGCTGGCCGGGCTGGCCGCGGCCGTGCGCATGACCAGCCCTGGGCCCGCGCTGTTCCGGCAGACCCGGGTGGGCAGGGACGGCCGGCTGTTCACGATCGTGAAGTTCCGCACGATGCGCCGCGGGGCCGAGCAGCAGAAGGTGACCCTGGTCAGCGACCGCGACGGGCTGCTGTTCAAGCTGCGCAACGACCCCCGGGTCACGCCGCTCGGCTCGCTGATGCGCCGCCACTCGCTCGACGAGCTGCCCCAGCTGCTCAACGTCGTCCGCGGCCACATGTCGCTCGTGGGCCCCCGGCCGCCGCTGCCGGAGGAGGTGGCGCGCTACGGTGACGACGTGCGCAGACGACTCCTCGTACGCCCTGGGCTGACCGGGCTGTGGCAGGTCAGTGGCAGATCTGACCTATCGTGGGAGGAATCCGTACGTCTGGACCTGCGTTACGTCGAGAACTGGTCCCTCACCCTGGACCTACAGATCCTGTGGAAGACTTGGTCGGCCGTCGCCCGCGGGCAAGGAGCATATTGATGACGATTCGCGACGACCACGCCCTCGCCGCCGATCTGGCGAACGAGGCGGGCGAGCGGCTGCTGCGGATCCGCGAGCGCATGGGCTACGGTGACGCGGCCGCGCTGCGGGCGGAGGGCGACCGGGCCTCCCACGTCTACCTCATGGAGTCCCTCGCCCGGCTGCGGCCCAGCGACAGCGTGCTGTCGGAGGAGGCCACGCGCGAGGAGCGGCTCGATCCGCGCCGGCTGAGCGCCGAGCGGGTCTGGATCGTCGATCCCCTGGACGGCACGCGCGAGTTCTCCGAGCGGCTGACCGAGGACGACGAGGTGGGCCGGGCCGACTGGGCGGTCCACGTGGCGCTGTGGGAGCGGGGCAGGCTGGCCGCCGGCGCCGTGGCGCTGCCCGCCCAGGGCCGCACCCTGACCACCGCCGAGCCGCCGAAGCCGCCCGCCTTCGAGAAGGGCCGCTTCCGCATCGCCGTGAGCCGCACCAGGCCGCCCGAGTTCGTGCGCAAGCTGGCCTACCTCGTCGGGGCCGACCTCGTGCCCATCGGCTCGGCCGGCGCGAAGATCTCGGCCGTGCTCACCGGAGAGGTCGAGGCGTACGTACACGCCGGTGGCCAGTACGAGTGGGATTCGGCAGCTCCGGTCGCCGTCGCCCAGGCCGCCGGGGCTCACGCGAGCCGGATCGACGGCTCCGAGCTGACCTACAACCAAGCCGACCCATCACTACCGGATATCCTGGTTTCCCTACCGGAGCTGGCGACATCCCTGCTCGCCGGCATCCGGGACCTGCACCGCTGAACCGCCGGAGGAAAGCTCCCATGCTCCAGCGCGACTACACGACGTCGCAGCTCGACGTGCTCGAAGCAGAGGCCATCCACATCATGCGCGAAGTGGCGGCCGAGTTCGAGCGTCCGTGTCTGCTCTTCTCCGGAGGCAAGGACTCGATCGTGATGCTCCGCATCGCGGAGAAGGCCTTCTGGCCCGCGCCGATCCCGTTCCCGCTCATGCACGTCGACACCGGCCACAACTTCGACGAGGTCATCGAGTTCCGCGACCGCCGCTCGGCCGAGCTGGGCGCGCGGCTGATCGTGGCCAGCGTGCAGGACTCCATCGACCAGGGCCGGGTCGTGGAGGACACCGGGCGGCGCGCCTCGCGCAACCGCCTGCAGACCACCACGCTGCTCGACGCGATCGAGGAGCACGAGTTCGACGCGGTGTTCGGCGGCGCGCGGCGCGACGAGGAGAAGGCCAGGGCCAAGGAGCGGGTGTTCTCCTTCCGCGACGACTTCGGGCAGTGGGATCCGAAGAACCAGCGCCCCGAGCTGTGGAACCTCTACAACTCGCGCATCCGCAAGGGCGAGCACATCCGCGTCTTCCCGCTGTCCAACTGGACCGAGCTCGACGTCTGGGACTACATCAGGCGCGAGGGCATCGAGATCCCCTCCATCTACTTCGCCCACACCCGCAAGGTCTTCGAGCGCGACGGCATGCTGCTGCCCGACTCCGACGTCGTCCAGCGCGGCGACGACGAGCCGCTGTTCGAGTCGGTGGTGCGCTACCGCACGGTGGGCGACATGACCTGCACGGGCGCCGTGCAGTCCTCGGCCGCCACGGTGGAGGAGATCATCGAGGAGATCGCGGCCACCCGGATCACCGAGCGCGGCGCCACCAGGGCCGACGACCGCGCCTCCGAGGCCGCCATGGAGGACCGGAAACGCGAGGGCTACTTCTGATGGAACCGTCCGTACCAGTCACTCAGACGGCGTCTACTTTCGAAGGTCACAGCTAATGGACATCCTTCGCTTTGCCACGGCGGGAAGCGTCGACGACGGCAAGTCCACCCTCATCGGACGGTTGCTCTTCGACTCCAAGGCGATCTTCGAGGACCAGCTCGAAGCCGTCGAACGCACCTCGCGCGACCGCGGCACCGAATACACCGACCTGTCGCTGCTGACCGACGGCCTGCGGGCCGAGCGGGAGCAGGGCATCACGATCGACGTGGCGTACCGCTATTTCGCGACGCCGCGCCGCAAGTTCATCATCGCCGACACGCCCGGCCACATCCAGTACACGAGGAACATGGTCACCGGCGCCTCCACGGCCGACCTGGCGATCATCCTCATCGACGCGCGCAAGGGCGTGCTGGAGCAGTCGCGCAGGCACGCGTTCCTGACCTCGCTGCTGCGCGTCCCGCACCTGGTGCTGGCCGTCAACAAGATGGACCTGGTCGGCTACTCGCGTGAGCGCTTCGAGGAGATCAGGGAGGAGTTCACGGCGTTCGCGTCCAAGCTGAACGTCACCGACCTGACCTTCATCCCGATCTCCGCGCTCAACGGCGACAACGTGGTCTCCCGTTCGGAGAACATGCCCTGGTACCTCGGCACCTCGCTGCTGCACCACCTGGAGAACGTGCACATCGCCTCCGACCGCAACCTGGTCGACGTGCGCTTCCCCGTCCAGTACGTGATCCGCCCGCAGCGGGCCACCGACCACGCCTTCCACGACTACCGCGGCTACGCGGGCCAGGTGGCCGGCGGCGTGCTCAAGCCCGGTGACGAGGTCGTCCACCTGCCCTCGGGCCTGACCACGCGGATCGCCTCCATCGACACCTTCGACGGGCCGGTGGAGGAGGCGTTCCCGCCCATGTCGGTGACGCTGCGCTTCGAGGACGACCTCGACATCTCGCGCGGCGACATGATCGCCAGGCCCAACAACCAGCCGCAGGTCGCCCAGGAGTTGCAGGCGATGGTCTGCTGGATGGCCGACGGGGTCAAGCTGACGCCGCGCTCGAAGCTGACGATCAAGCACACGACCCGTACGGCCCGCGCCATGGTGCGTGACCTGCACTACCGGCTCGACGTCAACACCCTGCACAGGGACGAGGAGGCCACCTCGCTCGGCCTCAACGAGATCGGGCGCGTGTCGCTGCGGGTGACGCAGCCGATGTTCGTGGACGACTATGCCCGCAACCGGCTGACCGGCGGTTTCATCCTCGTGGACGAGGCCACGAACGGCACCGTCGGCGCCGGCATGATCATGGACGCCAGCTAGGTAGATCTTTTGGGGTTCCCTTACCCGCCGATTACTCTGCGCGCTAGGGTCGTCGCGTTCGGTAGTTGACGACGCGAAGGCCCTGCCCCGTGACAGACAGCACGCACGCCCAGGTGATCTACCTGGGCGGCCTCGGACGCAGCGGCACCACGCTGCTGGAGCGGCTCCTCGGTGAGCTTCCCGGCGTGGTGGCGCTCGGCGAGGTGGTGCATCTGTGGGAGCGCGGGGTTCTCGCGGAAGAGCTCTGCGGGTGCGGTGCGTCCTTCCCTTCGTGTCCATTTTGGCGCTTCGTGGGGGAGCGCGCCTTTGGTGGCTGGACGCGAGGGGCGGCAGAACGGATCCTGAGATTGAGAGCTAGGATCGACCGCACCCGCAGAATCCCCCGGATCGGCCATCCCGATCTGGCCGAATACGTGCGGGCGTACCGGCAGCTCTACGACGCGACCGGCGCGCCGGTCGTCGTCGACTCCAGCAAGCACGCCTCGCTGGCCCGCTGCCTGATCGCCGGCGGGGTCGACCTGAAGATCGTGCACGTGGTGCGCGACCCGCGCGCGGTGGCCCACTCCTGGAGCAGGACCGTGCGGCGGCCCGAGGACGGGCGGCCGATGACCCGCTGGAGCCCGGCCCGCACCGCCGTCCACTGGACGGCGCAGAACGCCGCGCTCTCGCTCCTGCCCATGCGCAGGGCCCGCGTGACCAGGATCCGGTACGAGGACCTGGTCGCCGCGCCCGGCGACACCCTGCGGGCGCTGGCGTTCCAGCTCGGGCTGCCCGAGCCCGAGCTGCCCTTCCTGCACGGACGCACCGCCTGGCTCGGCCACTCCCACACGGTGTCGGGCAATCCGATGCGCTTCCACGTGGGGCAGATCGTGCTGTGCCACGACGACATGTGGCGGGCGCGGCTGCCCGAGGCGGACCGGCGCGTGGTCAGCGCCCTCACGTGGCCGCTGCGGGCGCGTTACGGGTATCGGGGGGCGGCGTGACGCCCTCGGTGGGGGTGATCGTCCCGACCCGGGGCGACCGCCCGGGGCCGTTGCGCGAGGCCGTGGCGGGGGTGCTCGGCCAGGAGCACGCCGGGCGGCTCGACGTGGTCGTGGTGGCGGACGGCGTCAGTGCCCTTGAGGTGACGAGGCAACTGGCCGGGCTGCCGGGCGTGCACGTGGCCGGGCAATCGGACGAGTTGTCGGCCGGGCAATCGGACGAGCCGTCGGCCGGGCTGCTGGACGAGCGGTTGGCTGAGCGATCGGGCGGGCGACCCGCTGGGCAGCGGGGCGGGGCGGAGCGGACGGTGCGTGTTCTGCGCAACACGCGCACCCCTGGCCTTCCCGGCGCGCGTAACAGCGGGATCGACGCCTGCGACACCGGGCTGATCGCCTTCTGCGACGACGATGACGTGTGGCTGCCCGGCAAGCTCACCGCCCAGATCCGCGCCCTGCGTGACGGCGACGGCGAGTTCGCCAGCTGCGGCATCGAGGTGGAGCACCGCGGCCATCGCGTGGCCCGCCTCGCCGGTGTCTCCTCCGTGACCGCGGCCGACCTGATCCGGTCGCGGATGGTGATGGTGCACTCGTCGACCTTTCTGTTCCGGCGCGGCGAGCTCCGGCCCGACGAGAGCGCCCCCGAAGGACAGAACGAAGACTGGGACCTGGCGCTACGCGCCGCCAAGCGGCGGCCGCTCGTCCACATCGACCGGCCGCTTGTGCTCGTGCGCTGGGCCGGGTCCCACTACGCCGCCCGGTGGGCGGACCGCATCGCCGGGCTGGAGTGGATGCTCGCCCGGCATCCGGAACTGGCCGTGGACCCGTGCGGCGCGGCACGGGTCTACGGTCAGCTGGCGTTCGGCCACGCCGCCCTCGGGCGACGGCGCGCGGCCGTCCGCTGGGCCGCCCGCGCCTTCACGACCCGGCCCCGCGAGCCACGCGCCCCGATCGAGCTCGCGGTGGCGGCCGGGCTCGTCTCCGCGCCCACGGTGCTGTCGGCCCTGCACACCCGCGGACACGGCATTTGATCCCGTCGCAGGACGACGCGCCGCGGGGGAGCGGTGAGGCGTCGCGGCGGAGGACTGGTGACGGGCGGGTGGTCGTGGGTGGCGTGGGGGTGGATGCGTTGACGGAGGCGGAGGTCGTTGCGCGGGTGGCCGCGGCTCTGGAGGTCGGCCGGGGCGGGCGGATTGTCACCCCGAATGTGGACATCTGCCGGGCCGTCGCCGCCGACCCCAAGCTGCAGCGGCTGGTGTGCTCGGCCGAGCTCGTCGTCCCCGACGGGATGCCGTTGGTGTGGGCCGCCAGGCTGCTCGGCACGCCGGTGCCGGAACGGGTCACGGGGGCCGATCTCATCTGGTCGCTGAGCGGGCTCGCCGCCCGCCGTGGCTGGCCCGTCTACCTGCTCGGCGGCCCGCCCGGCGTGGCCAGGAAGGCGGCCGGCGCACTCAGGCGGCGCCACTCCGGGTTACGGGTGTGCGGGGTCGACGCGCCGCCCTACCGCTTCGACGCCACCCCCGAAGGGATCGACCGCGCCCGCCGCAAGGTGGTCGCCGCCCGGCCCAGGATCGTCTTCGTCGGCCTCGGCTTCCCTCGCCAGGACCGGCTCATCGCCTCCCTGCGGGACGAGCTGCCGCAGGCGTGGTTCGTGGGCTGCGGGGCGGCCATCGCCTTCGCCGCGGGCACTGTGGCCAGGGCCCCTGAGTGGTTGCGGCGGGCCGGGCTGGAGTGGGCGTTCCGGCTCCTCACCGAGCCGGGGCGGCTGGCGCGTCGCTACCTGATCGACGACCTGCCGTTCGCGGCGGGCCTGCTCGCCGGCTGCCTGACCGTCCGCCTCAGAAGCGGCCTCCGCGCACTTAGGCACCCTCGTCATCGCCTCACGCTGGGCCGCCGCCGCCCGGAGCGACTCAGCTCGCCGTAGCGGAGTCAGGTCCCCGTCAGGGTGCGGACGCGGGTGGCCTGGTCCGGGGTGAGGCCGCGGGGGCCCTCCGACAGGGCGCGGCGGGAGTTCATCGGGCGGTAGGCCGTACGCGACAAACCCGACCAGGCGAAGCCGGACTTCGCGCCCTCGCCCGCCTCGTGGCAGCAGGCTCTCGTGATGCGGCGTTCGGCGGCGGGGGTCCAGGGCAGCCCGGCGTACGCGTACAGGTGCCGGAAGGCGGGCACCGGGTCGGCGGCCAGCGACTCGTACGACGTGACCAGGATGCCCGGCGTGCGCTCCAGGATCGCCCGGGTCACCCGCCACAGCGCCGCCGCCTTGGCCAGCCGGTCCTGGGAGCCGACGAGCGCCCGCAGCTCCAGCAACTCGGGATGGTCGCGGACGAGCAGCGGCTGTTCGAGCAGCTCGTGGAAGTACACCGTCCAGCCCAGCCGCTCCCAGCTGGCCACGAACGACACCGGATCCCGCACGAGGGCGATGACCCGGCAGCCGAGCCGGCGCGCGAACCAGCCCGCGCTCAGCACCGCGAACGGGTCGTCGAGCAGCGCCCGCCGCCCGGCCAGGCGGCCGAGGGCGAAGGCGGTGCCGTAGCGGAGCAGGCGCGCCAGATCGTACGGGGACCGGTTCGCGCGCAGCTCGGCCAGCCACCGGTACCGCAGGGCCGCCGTGTCGCGGAAGGCGGGCAGCCAGAGGTCGGAGTTGTCGTCGCAGATGTACTGGAACCGGTGAGTGACCTGGGCGGACAGCACCCCGGGGCAGCGGCCGGGAGGGTGCTGGGGGTTGAGCGGCTCGTTGACGTAGACCAGGTCGCCGCCGGCGGCGAGCATCTTGCCCGTCCAGCTCGTCCCGCTCCGCGGCAGCCCCGTCACCAGCACTGTCATGCCGCCGCCCAGCCGCGTACGCGCAGGGCCGCGCGGGTGTGGCGGCCGAAGGGGTGCAGCCCGTAGCGGCGGTGCAGTTGCCACAGGGGGAGCAGGTTCTTCACCAGCACGCCTGCCGACCAGCCGGCCACCGCTCCGAGCGCCCCGTGGGCGGGGACCAGCGCCAGGTCGAGCAGCACGGTGCAGCCGACGGCGGCCAGCAGGTTGAGCAGGCTCGTGCCGGTATGCCCGGCGGCGGTCAGGACGACGTCCACCATCCCGCAGGCGGTGGCCACCATCATCGTCCCGGCCAGCACCAGCGCCACGGGCACGGCGGAGCCGTACGACGGCCCGAACAGCCGCAGCATCCACGGAGCCAGCCCGGCGTAGGCCAGCCACACCGGCCAGGTGAGCAGCACCAGCCAGACGGTGGCCGCCTGGTACAGCTCCCCGGCCCGCTCCCGCTCGCCCGCGGCCAGCGCCCTGACCAGCCCCGTCTGCACCGCCTGCGCCAGCCCCTGGTTGGCCAGCTGCCCGACCACCTTGAACCGGGTCGCGGCCGTGTAGACGGCGGCCGGCGCGGGCCCGGCGAGCACGGCCACGACGACGATGTCCATCCGCTGGAACACCGCCTGGATGGCGCTGGCGGCCGAGCGCGGCGGGCCCTAGCGCCACAGGTCCCGCCCGGTCCCCGGCAGGTACGCCGTGCGCGGCGCCCGCCCCCGCAGCCCGGCCGCGGCCAGCACCAGCGCGGGCAGGTACGGAGCCCCCCACGCCACCGGCAGCCACGAGGCCGGCGTCCCGGCCAGCGCCGAAGCGGCCACCAGCACGAGCTGGCAGGCCGGCACCAGCATCCCGTCCAGCAGCACGGTGGGCCGCAGCGACCCGAACCCCCGGGTGGCGGCCAGCAGCACGTCCACCACCACCATGACGGGCAGCAGCGCGGCCAGCGGCCCGATGCGCGGGTACAGCACGACCGCCGCCCCCGCCGCCACCAGCACGCAGGGCACGAGCGCCGCCCGCAGGTAGCCGGAGATGCCGCGATAGCCGTACGTCCTGGCTCGCGCGATGAAGTAGATGAGCCCGTTGCCCGCGTCCAGCTTGGCGACGCCCGCCACCATGAGCGCGAGCGCGGTCGCGGTGAAGAAGCCGCCGGCCTCGGCCGCCGGATACGCCCTGGTCACCACCACCACGAGGACGAACTGGGCGAGCGCGCTGATGGCGGCCCCGCTGACCCCGGCCAGCCCCCTGCGGAAGGTCACCGCCGCCACGAGGGCTCACCGCCCAGCCATCGCGTCAGCCGCGCGTCGTAAGGTTCGAAGCGCTCCCGCAAGGTCCGGGCGAGCTCCTTCGGCACCCGGCGCGGCAGCGAGCGCCCGTTGTGCCGCTCGAACACCGGATAGCCCACGTGCGGCACCCGCAGGAACTCCAGCACCCGATCGTAGGCCGCCTCGGGATCGGTGAAGAAGCGGTGGCTGTCGAGCACGAGGATGCGCTGGTGGCCGATCAGCGGCTCCAGCCGGTCGAGCTGGTCGGCGTAGCGGCCCCTGGCCAGGTAGGCGTGGTGGCGGTGGGAGTGGTGCAGCGCGTACGGGGACTGCCTGAGCAGGTCGTCGGCCCCGGCCAGGCGCTCGGCCTCCAGCTCCAGGGCGCGCTCGAAGTGCGACTCCGTCTCGAAGCCCCTGGCCAGCTCGTGGGCGTGGGCGGAGCAGGCCCGTTCGACCGGGTCGCGGACCAGCACGATCAGCTTGACGCCGGGCAGGTCGGCGGCGATACGCTCGCCGGCCAGCGGGTGGAACAGGTAGTAGGGGGAGGACTCGTAGGCGTGGGCTCGGCTGCCGTACCGGTGGCCGAGCAGAGCCGCGCTCATCCGCAGCGGGAAGTGCGACTGGTACCAGTTCAGGCCGTGCTCGTAGCCGACGTCGAAGTAGTGCACCCCCTTGCGCAGCACCGGCTTGAGCAGCAGCGGATGCTGGGCCAGGGCCCGGTAGAGCGACGTGGTGCCGCACCGCTGCGCGCCCGTGATCAGGAACGACGGCAGCAGGCGGGCGCCGGAGGTGATCCGGCCGGTGGCCAGCGACAGTGACAGCACCGATCGCTTCATGGTCTTCACGTGAGCAGCTCCTCGTGGTCGACGGCCGGGTTGAGCCAGGACTCCGGCGGCCCGAGCGGGGTGTGGCCGTCGGCGGCGTGCCGATCGGCCAGGGCGATGAGGTAGCGCATGGCGGTCTGCTTGGCCGCCGCGGCGGCCAGTCCGAGGGGCGCGAGCGTCCGTACGGAGCGGGCCACGCACGCGCGGGCCGCGACAGGCGGCGCCATCCTGCGCAGCGCCCGCTGGAAGAGGTGGTGCACGGCGTCGAACCCGTAGGGGACGCCGATCTCGTACCGCTCCCAGTCCCACACCAGCAGCCGCCCGTCGGGGGCGTTGCCGAGGTTCCACGGGGAGAAGTCGCCGTGCCAGGCCGGGCGCGGGCCGCCGGTGCCGGCGATCTCCTTGATCGCGTCCAGCAGCAGCCGCTCGGGGACCCGGCCGCGCCGCACCGGCAGCGGTGACAGGGCCAGCACCGACAGGCCGCGCCAGTCGCCGTGGTGCAGCACCGTGGGGACGGTGACGGTGTCGAGGGCCAGCCCGGCCAGCCGGCGCAGCGCCGCCGCCTCGGCCGTGACCAGCGCGCGGGCCCGCGCGGTGTCGCCGATCTTCACGAACGCCAGCCGCCGCCCGCCGCAGCGGGCCTCCAGGACGGGCTTGCGGTTGGCCCGCAGCGCGGGACGTACGTGAAGAACGGTCTCCACCGGCCGCTCGAACACCTCGCTCAGGTACGTGGCGATGGAGTCCTCGACCGGCACGGCGATCCGCGCCCCCATGTGCCACCAGCGGCGCGGCGCCAGCCGGCGCGGCACGCGGGCGTGCGGCAGCAGCGTGTACGCCCGCGCGGGCCCGCCCCCCGGATACAGCAGCCGCACGGTCTCCTCCAGGTAGCCGAGACGGACGGCGGAGTCGTTCATGAGTTCCTCCACAGGAGGGCGAACGAGACGAGATACAGGCTGAGCGGCGTGACCAGGCCGTCGTAGACGAACATGTAGAGCAGCACCAGCCCCATCACGAGCACCCCGGCCAGCCCGACGGGGCTGCGGTCGCGCCAGTGGCGGCGGATCGCCCCCAGGAAGAACGCCACGTAGAGGGCCGCCCCCGTGAACCCCTGCGTGATGATCAGCAGCCAGAGTTGCCCGTCGCTGCCCAGCGGCGGATGCCCGCAGGTGTCGCACCAGCCGGTCTTGCCCGTGGTGATCGAGCGGTGGTTGCCCAGGGCGTTGCGGGTGTTGCCGTAGCCGATGACGGGTGAGTGACCGGCGGCGGCGAGGGTCGCGGAGATCGTGAAGGCACGGATGTCGTTGGAGTGGGGCCGGTCCAGCCGCTGCGTGACCAGGCCGGCCAGCGGGCTGAGCGTGAACGCCAGCGCCGCCGCCACCACCGCCCCGCAGAGCGCGACCCTGGTGCGCCCTCCGACGCGGACGATCACGTACAGCACGGCCAGGCCGAGCCCGATCCACAGGCCGCGGTTGAGCGAGTACACGATCGGGATGGCGGCCAGGGCCAGCACCACCGCGACGAACACCCGGTGCCGCGTCCCGCCGTGCACCCACCAGCCGACCACGAACCAGACCAGCAGCACCGAGGCGTTGCTGCCCCAGGCGTTGGCCCACTCGTACGGCGCCTCCGGCCTCGGCATGGCGAAGCCGAGCACCTTCTGCGTCTGGGCGGCGGTGGGATGGATGAGGTTGCGCACGAACGAGTTGCCGCTGATCCACTCGGGCAGCACCAGCTCCAGCGGCGAGGTGAAGGAGAAGGCGGGGAGGAACACGCCGAGCAGCCCGCCCGCGACCGTGGTGACGAACAGCACGCCCAGCATGCGCACCAGGCGCAGCTGCGGCAGCTCCCGCTCGGTGAGATTGCCCAGGTAGAGCACCATGATCAGGGCCGAGCAGTAGAGCGCCAGGCGCATGCCGTAGCCGATGATCCGGCCGGCGCCGAGCTCGCCGTACGTGCCCGGCGGCGTCTCGGCCAGCATCAGCGCGCTGATCAGGTAGCCGGCCAGCAGCAGCGCCCACAGCCCGAACCCCCGGGGCACCCTGATCGGGCGGCGCCGCCACAGCAGCACCGCCATGGGCGCGGCCAGCACGATCACCGACAGCCCGCCGAACCCGAGCGCCCACCAGATCGGGTAGCCCACCAGCAGCGCCGCGATGGGCCACGCGGCCGTCGTCACGTCGGATGACCCGGCCGCCGCGGGTGGTGGAGGGCCTGCATGGGGGTGGTCTCGGCCGCGGTGCCCGGCTCCAGCTCGCCGGTCGCGACGAGCTTGCCGAGCGGGGTGTGCGGGAGCGGCTCCAGCAGGGGTACGAACGACGGCACCGCGTCGGTCGCCGTCACCACGCCGATGACGGGAACGTCGTGCCGGGCGAGCCGGGTCACGGTGGCGGTGACCTCCCCGGCCCGCACCAGGCCGAGCCCCACCAGCAACACGGCGGCGTCGGCCCTGGACAGGTCGCGTACGTCGGAGCCGTCGAGCACGACCAGCGGCGCGCTGATCGACAGCGGCTCGGCCAGGGCGGAGGCGTACAGGTCGGCGGGCAGGGCCTTGACCAGCAGCCGCTTGCCCGGGCAGGCGGAGACCACGGCGCCGGCCAGCTCGTGCAGCGTGCCGTGCTCGCGCGGGCCCGACAGGTCGCTGAGCACGGGCAGGCCGGTGAGGCGTTCGACGTCGGCGGCGGTCCGCAGCCGCGTGTCGAGGCGGTCGCGGGCGTAGGCGGCGGCCGAGCCGACCAGCAGCCCGGCCATCAGCCCGGTGCCGAGGTGCAGCGGCAGGCTGGGGGAGCTGGGCTCGGCGGGCGGGACGGCCTGGCTGATGACGGAGCCCGGGGTCACGGCGACGGTCCTGAGCGCGTCGTACTTGAGCGCCAGGTTGGCCGCCTGCCGGTTGAGCACGCCCTGGCGCTGCGCGGCGATGGCGTGCTCCGAACCGCCCTTGGGCAGCGTGCCGAGCTGCTTGATCACCGCGTCGATGCCGGCGTTGACCTGCTTGAGCTTGCTCAGCACGGCTTCCTGCTGCTCGGCCATGGAGGTCAGCGCGCTCTCGCGCCGGTTGGCGAGGTAGGCCCGCGCGTAGGCCCTGGACCGCGCGGCCGCGGCGGTGGGGTCGGCGGCGGTCACCGAGATCCA
This sequence comes from Nonomuraea maheshkhaliensis, assembly GCF_039529435.1. Classification (NCBI taxonomy): domain Bacteria; kingdom Bacillati; phylum Actinomycetota; class Actinomycetes; order Streptosporangiales; family Streptosporangiaceae; genus Nonomuraea; species Nonomuraea maheshkhaliensis. Next base: position 28,709 of record NZ_BAAAMU010000040.1, on the reverse strand, counting down.
CAGCACCGCCGAGTTGGGCGGCACGGAGACCTCGGCCGGTTCGAGCACGTCGGCGCCCAGCTCTCTGGCCGCCCTGGCCGCGACCACGGCCGACTGCGCGACCTGGGCCTCGGTGTCGAGGTTGAGCGCCTCGCGCTGGCGGCTGGTCACCTGGTTGGCCTGCTCCTGCGGGCCGACCGGCATGACCAGCACCTGCGTGGTGGCGGTGTAGGCGGGCGGGACGAGCCGCATGAGCGCGAGGCCCGCGGTGCCGCCGACGACCACGCAGCCCACCAGGAGCAGCCACCGCCGGCGCAGCAGCGACAGATGCTCGTCCAGGTCGGTGCCGGAGCTCATGAGCGCCCACTATAGGCGGGCCGGTAATTGGCCCGGCTGAATACTCAAGATTTTCTCCGGAAAGGCCATATAGAAGCATCCCGATAAATGGAAATTTCGGGAAATTTGGAACGTCACCTCGCGGCTACGAACTGGAGAGACTTCCACACTGGCTGAAGTTCCAGGAATGACATGGCAAGGTTCAGGTGTGACAGGCGGGGGTCGTTCGACGAAGGGGTTGGAAGGCTTTGCAGCTACGGGGAATTTCGCGAAACGCAACATTCCGCGGCGTCATCCTGGCCGCGGTCGCGGCACTGACCGCCTGCTCCAGCGCCGAGGGCTCACGCGCGGTGCCGCCGGCCGGGGCGCCCGCGGTGAAGGAGGCGGGCTCGCCCGCCTGCACCGCCACCTCCAGGCTCATCCCGTCGTGCGGCGCGTGGTGGGGGATGGCGCCCGAGGTGTTCACCGGCGCGCCGGTGGAGCAGGCGCTGCACGGGGCCGAGTCGCGCATGGGCGTGGCGGCCGACGTGGTGCACGTCTATCACCGGGGCAGCGAGTTGTTCCCCACCGGGGCCGAGGTACGGCTGGCCCGCGATCCCGCCAGGCCGCGGCTGCTCATGATCAACTGGAAGCCGTCACTCGACCGCACCTGGGCCGAGATCGCCGGCGGCGCGCTCGACGCCAGGATCGACCGGCTGGCCGCCCACCTGCGGCGCACCTTCCCCGAGCGGTTCTTCCTCACCCTGCACCACGAGCCGGAGAACGACGTCGACCCGTCGTCCGGCTCGGGCATGCAGGCCACCGACTACGCCGCCATGTTCCGCCACGTCGTGCTGCGGCTGCGGGCCGGGGGCGTGCGGAACGCCGTCGTCGTCATGACGTACATGGGGGCGCCCAACTGGGCGGCCGAGACCTGGTTCGAGGACCTCTACCCCGGTGACGACGTGGTCGACTGGGTGGCGATGGACCCCTACGCCGACGATCGCGTCCAGGACTTCGACGGGCTCGTCAACAAGACGCGCAAGGAATATCCGCAGTGGCCCGGCTTCTACCGGTGGATGCAGGCGCGCTTCCCCGGCAAACCAGTCATGGTGGCGGAGTGGGGGGTGTTCGAGCGGCCGCGCGACCGGGCGTTCAAGCGAAGATTCTTCGAGTCCGTACGCACCCAGATCCAGCGGTATCCGCAGATCAAGGCGCTGCTCTACTTCGACTCCCCGCAGGCCCCGCGCGGCGACACCAGCTTCGACTCCGACTCGGGGGCCGACAAGGCGTTCAGCGAGCTGGCTCGAGATCCGTACTTCCGCTCGACGCCCGTGCCGCGGCCCTGATCCGCAGCCTCCAGCCGGTGACGGTCACGAGCGTCGCCGCCGCCAGCGCGCCGACGGTGAGCGCGTCGCCCGCACCGAGCAGCTTGAGCGCGGAGGCGAGCAGGACGATCGCCAGCAGGGCCCTGATCAGGCTGCCCGGCGCCCGCGAGGAGATCCTGGCGCCCAGGTAGACGCCCGGGATCGAGCCGATGAGCAGCGACACCGTGAGGTCCATCCGGAAGTCGCCGAACAGCAGGTGGCCGAGCGCGGCGGAGACGACCAGCGGCACGGCCTGCACCAGATCGGTGCCGACGAGCTGGTTGGCCTTGAGCGCCGGGTAGAGGACGAGCAGGGCCACGATGATCAGGGATCCCGAGCCCACGGAGGAGACGCCCACGACCACGCCGCCCACCGTACCGACCAGTAGGGTCGGAATTGGGCGCACGACGATCTCCCGCGGGCTCGCCGCGCCGCCCTCCTGGCGGGACGCGAGCCAGGACTTGATCGCCATCCCCGCCACGGCCAGCAGCAGGGCGACGCCGAGGGCGTACTTGACCCCGTCGGTCACCGCGAACGCCCTGGCCAGGAACACCCCGCAGAACGCGGCCGGCACCGAGCCCGCGCACAGCCAGCCGACCAGTCGCAGGTTGACCGTGCCCCGGCGCAGGTGCACGACGCCGCCGACCGGCTTCATCACGGCCGAGGCCACCAGGTCGCTGGAGACCGCGGCCAGCGGCGGGACGTTGAAGAACAGCATCATCATCGGGGTCATCAGGGCCCCCCCGCCCATCCCGGTCAGCCCGACCACGATCGCGACCAGGAACGAGCCCGCGATCAGGGCCCAGTCGATCAACGAACCCACCCTCCGCCCTTCAGGGTGTCGAGCACCCGGGACACGGCCGCCTCGATCGAGATGTGGGTGGTGTCGATCACCAGGTCGGCGTCGTCGGGCTCCTCGTAGGGGTCGGAGACGCCGGTGAACTCGGGGATGAGGCCGGCGCGGGCCTTGGCGTACAGGCCCTTGCGGTCGCGCCGCTCGCACTCCTCCAGCGGCGTGGCGACGTGCACGAGCAGGAAGTCGGCCCCGACCGACTCGACCATCTCGCGCACCTCCTCGCGGGTGGCCGCGTAGGGGGCGATCGGGGCGCAGATGGCCAGGCCGCCGTGGCGGGCGGTCTCGGCGGCGACGAAGCCGATGCGGCGGATGTTGAGGTCGCGGTCGGCCTTGGAGAAGGTCAGGCCCTTGGACAGCAGGTGGCGCACCACGTCGCCGTCGAGGTAGGTCACCGTGCGGGTGCCCAGTTCGAGCAGCGCGTCGCGCAGGCCGCGGGCGATCGTGGACTTGCCCGAGCCGGACAGGCCGGTGAAGAAGACCACCAGGCCGCGGCGGTGCGGCGGGCCGGGGATGTGCACGGGGTCGGGTCCTGCCAGGTGTTCGGTGGCGCCGTAGGCGGTGGCGACGTGTTCGCGCAGTTCCAGGTCGATCTCGGGCTCGTCGCGCGGCGCGAGGGGGACGGGGACCACGAGGGTGCCGGCGGGCAGGCGTTCCTGGGCGCGCAGCGCGGCGCGGACGAGGGCGGGGCCCGGCTCGCCGTACGCGAGGGGGAGCAGCAGGATCACCGCGTCGAGCTCTTTCGCGGTGTCGGCGATCTCGGAGAGGTCGTCGAGCGGGCCGCGCATGGTGACGGCGAGCGCGGTCCGCCCGCCGAGCTCCTCCCTGACCTGGTCAGGGGTGCGTCGCAGGCGGGCGAACGGGCCGTGCTCAGGAGTGCCGAGCCCCTTGATCGGCCCGGAGGTGAGCCCGTCGGGCTCGTGGGCGGTCACGGTCAGCACGGCCAGCGGCAGGCCTTCGGGGTCGAGCAGGGTGACCTCGTCGCCGGGTGAGACGTCGGCGGGCAGGTGGAGGGTGACCGGCGCGGGCCAGCGGGTGCCGTCGGCGAGGGTGCCGCGCTCGTGGACGGTGTGCAGGTCGTCGTGGCCGAGGAACCCGGTCAGCGGCTCGAACGCGCCCGACAGCAGCAGTTCGAGGTCGGCCAGCTCGCGCGGGTCGGGGGTCCACTCCACGGTTCCTACATCCCAACTATTCCGATTGAATTGGTAGGAAAGGAGCATACCGACTGATGACAGTGTGCCGCTAGATGAGTCTGGCGAAGTGGTGCTGGGGTTTCCTGATCACCATCGTGATCTCGTCGTGGGAGGCGGGGAAACGGTTGTGGGTCAGGCGCGACATCAGCGCGACCGCGGCGGCGCCGAGCCGGCGCGAGCGGGCCGGGCCGCTGGTGGTGCGCTCGTCATCGGTGATCATGAGGCCGCGGCTGAGGCAGAACGCGTGCAGCCCGTCGCTCGACGCCAGCGGCCCGTAGACCCTGGGCAACGGGCCCGGCGTGCCCGGTGGCACCAGGACCCGCCACAGCAGGCGGCGCAGCCACGAGGGCGTGATCCGGTCGAGCAGCCCGTAGGCCGACCCGCGGTCGCGTACGCGCACCAGCACCAGCCCGCCAGGCCGCAGCGCCAGCAGCAGCCGGTCGAACACCAGCTCCGCGTGCTTGACCCGCTCCAGCAGGAACGACAGCTGGATGACGTCGAAACCGCGCGGCGGCAGCGGCGCCGAGCGCAGGTCGCCGAGCGAATAGGCCACCAGGTCGGCACGCTCTGCCACCACCTTCCTGATCGCCGGATGGTTCTCGTCGACCCCGGTCGCCCGCGTCTCGACGTGGTCGAGCACCAGGGGCTCACCGTGCGCGCAACCGGCGACCAGCACGTCGAGCCGCCTGTCCGGCCGCACCGCGCAGTGTTCGCGGACCCGCTCACCGAAGAGGTCGCCTCGCTGGGCGACCGATCGCACCTCAGACATGTGACCTACAGTAATCAATCGAGCCGGATCGGTAAGGCATTTCCCTGCTAGCGTCCTGCTCCGTGAACGATGACCTCGACGAGCGGGTGTACGAGCAGGTCTATGTCGGCAACGCCGGTGTGGACGGCGCGCTCGACCACGGCTGGTTGCTCGGTCACTTCAAGCCCCCCGGCGACCCCCGCCACAGTGACGACGTCGAGATCAAGTGGGGCGTGCACCCGCAAGGCGACGAGCGGGCGCAATGGGTCCAGGGCGAGGCGCGCACGGCCCTGCTCGTCCTGATCAGCGGCCGGTTCCGGGTGGAGCTGCCGGGCCGCAGCGTGCTGCTGGCCGAGCCGGGCGACTACGTGGTCTGGGGCAAGGGCGTGGACCACTCCTGGCGCGCCGAGGAGCCGTCCACCGTACTGACCGTGCGCTGGCCGTCCGTGCCTGGTTATCGGGTCGAGTGAGGTCGGGAGCGGCGAGTAGTCTGGAACGAGACCCCCGCGACCTGACACGTCCGGGGGTAGTCGTGTTGCCGTCGTGGGGCTGTGGGCGTATCTGATGAGTCTTTCCGGACTACTTGACCTTGTTCGCGCCGACCCGAAGCTGACCGCCGCTCTCGAAGAGGGCGGCGATGTCGCGCTGATCGCGCCGTCCGCGCTGCGCCCGTTCGGCGTGGCCGCGCTGGCCGGGCACGACCAGCGGACCGTGCTGGCCGTCACCGCGACCGGGCGCGAGGCCGAAGACCTCGCCGCCGCGCTGACCAGCCTCATCGAGCCCGGCTCCGTGGCGGTCTTCCCGGCCTGGGAGACGCTGCCGCACGAGCGGCTCTCGCCGCGCAGCGACACCGTCGGCCAGCGGCTGGCGGTGCTGCGCAGGCTGGCCCACCCGGTCAAGGGCGACACCGCCGCCGGGCCGCTCAGCGTGATCGTGGCGCCGGTCAGGGCGCTGCTGCAGCCGATCGTGAAGGGCCTCGGCGACCTGGAGCCGATCAGGCTGCGCGCCGGTGACGACGCCGACCTCGACGACGTCGTCGGCAACCTGGTCACCAACGGCTACCACCGCGTGGACATGGTGGAGAAGCGCGGCGAGGTGGCCGTGCGCGGCGGGCTGCTCGACGTGTTCCCGCCGACCGAGGAGCATCCGCTGCGGCTGGAGTTCTGGGGCGACACGGTCGAGGAGATCCGCTGGTTCAAGGTGGCCGACCAGCGCTCCCTGGAGGCGGCGGAAGACGGCCTGTTCGCGCCGCCCTGCCGCGAGCTGCTGCTGAACGACGAGGTCAGGCGGCGGGCGCGCGAGCTGGCCGAGGAGCATCCGGCGCTGGCCGAGGTGCTCGACCAGCTCGCCGACGGCACGCCGGTCGAGGGCATGGAGGCGTTCGCGCCCGTGCTGGCCGGCGAGATGGACCTGCTGCTCGACCACCTGCCGGTCAGGTCGGCCGTGTTCGTCTGCGACCCCGAGCGGATCAGGGGCCGGGCGGAGGAGCTCGTACGCACCTCGCAGGAGTTCCTCGAAGCCTCATGGATCAACGCGGCGGCCGGCGGCGAGGCGCCCATCGACCTGGGCGCGGCCGCGTTCCGCTCGCTGGAGGAGATCCGCGACCACGCCGACGCGCTCGGGCAACCGTGGTGGACGATCGCGCCCTTCGGCAACGGCGTCGAGCTCGACGCCCACGACTCCGAGGCATATCGGGGCGACACCGCCAAGGCGCTGGCCGACATCAAGGGCTGGCTGGCCGAGGACAAGGCCGTCGTGCTGCTCAGCGAGGGCCACGGCCCGGCCGAGCGCATGGTCGAGCTGCTCAAGGGCGTCGACGTGCCCGCCAGGCTGCACCAGTTCCTGGACAAGGCGCCCGAGGCCAAGGTCGTGCACGTCTCGACCGGCCTGATCGAGCACGGCTTCATCACCCCCGGCCTGGCCGTGCTCACCCACCTCGACCTGGTCGGGCAGAAGGCGTCCACGAAGGACATGCGCCGGCTGCCCTCGCGCCGCCGCAACATGGTGGACCCGCTGCAGCTCAAGGTCGGCGACCACGTGGTGCACGAGCAGCACGGCGTCGGCCGCTACGTCGAGATGGTGCAGCGCACGGTGCAGGGCGCCACCCGCGAATACCTCGTCATCGAATACGCCAAGGGCGACCGGCTCTACGTGCCGACCGACCAGCTCGACGAGGTCACCCGCTACGTCGGCGGCGAGGCGCCCACGCTCAACCGCATGGGCGGCGCCGACTGGGCCAAGGCCAAGTCCCGCGCCAAGAAGGCGGTCAAGGAGATCGCCGGCGAGCTGATCAGGCTCTACTCCGCGCGCATGGCCTCGCCGGGACACGCGTTCGGCACGGACACGCCCTGGCAGCGCGAGATGGAGGACGCCTTCCCCTACGCCGAGACCGGCGACCAGCTGGAGGCCATCGACGAGGTCAAGCGCGACATGGAGCGCGGCGTCCCGATGGACCGGCTGATCTGCGGCGACGTCGGCTACGGCAAGACCGAGATCGCGGTGCGGGCGGCGTTCAAGGCGGTCCAGGACGGCAAGCAGGTCGCGGTGCTGGTGCCCACGACGCTGCTGGTGCAGCAGCACATGTCCACCTTCGCCGAGCGCTTCTCCAGCTTTCCCGTCGCGATCAGGGCGGTCTCCAGGTTCCAGACCGACGGCGAGGTCAAGGGCACCCTCGACGGGCTCAGGTCGGGCGCGGTCGACGTGGTGATCGGCACCCACCGGCTGCTCAGCCCCGAGGTCAGGTTCAAGGACCTCGGCCTGATCATCATCGACGAGGAGCAGCGGTTCGGCGTCGAGCACAAGGAGGCCATGAAGCACCTGCGCACGCAGGTCGACGTCCTGGCCATGTCCGCCACGCCGATCCCGCGCACGCTGGAGATGGGCCTGACCGGCATCCGCGAGATGTCCACCATCCTCACGCCGCCCGAGGAACGGCATCCGATCCTCACGTTCGTGGGGCCGTACGAGGAGAAGCAGATCGGCGCCGCGATCCGGCGCGAGCTGATGCGCGACGGGCAGATCTTCTTCGTGCACAACCGGGTCGCCTCGATCAACCGGGTGGCCGCGCGGCTGCGCGAGCTGGTGCCAGAGGCGCGCATCGCGGTGGCGCACGGGCAGATGAACGAGCACCAGCTCGAAAAGATCATGGTCGGCTTCTGGGAACGCGAGTACGACCTGCTCGTCTCCACCACGATCGTGGAGTCCGGGCTCGACGTGCCCAACGCCAACACGCTGATCGTGGACCGGGCCGACAACTACGGCCTGTCGCAGCTCCACCAGCTGCGCGGGCGCGTCGGGCGGGGCAGGGAGCGCGGCTACGCCTACTTCCTCTACCCGCCGGAGAAGCCGCTGACCGAGACCGCCCACGAGCGGCTGGCCACGATCTCGCAGCACACCGAGATGGGCGCCGGCATGTACGTCGCCATGAAGGACCTGGAGATCCGCGGCGCGGGCAACGTGCTGGGCGCCGAGCAGTCGGGGTTCATCGCCGGCGTGGGCTTCGACCTGTACGTCCGGCTCATGGCCGAGGCCGTGCAGGAACAGAAGGCCAAGCTGAGCGGCGCCGAGGTCCAGGAGGAGCAGCACGACGTCAAGGTCGAGCTGCCGATCAACGCCCACATCCCGCACGACTACGTGACCTCCGAGCGGCTGCGGCTGGAGGCGTACAAGCGGATTGCCGCCATCGTCTCCACCGACAACATCGGCGAGGTGCGCGACGAGCTGACCGACCGCTACGGCAGGCCGCCGGTGGAGGTGGAGAACCTGCTGGAGGTGGCCAGGTTCCGGATCATGGCGCGCGCGGCCGGGCTGACCGACGTCACGCTGCAGGGCCAGAACATCAAGTTCGGCCCCGCCAGGCTGCGCGAGTCGCAGCAGGTCCGGCTCGACCGGCTGTACAAGAAGGCGATATACAAGCAGGCGGCGGAGACGCTGCTGGTGCCCGTGCCGAAGACCAAGCCGCTGGGCGGGCAGCCGCTACGCGACCTCGACCTGCTCAAATGGTGCGGCGATCTGGTCGAGGCGATGTTCCTCGAGCCCGCCCGGGTAAGCTAGCGGCGGTTTTCGGGTCGGAAAGGGACGTACGTGAAGTCGATACGAGTGGCTGTGACCGCCGCGGCGGTGGTCGTAGGACTGACCGCCTGCTCCTCGCCCATGCACGCGGGCGCCGCGGCCGTGGTGGGAAACGAGCGCATCTCGACGAGCAAGCTGAGCGCTGACACGCGGGCCTACCTGGCCGCGCTGAAGCAGAACCAGCTCGACGAGCAGGCGCTGGGCGTGCCGGCCACCCAGGTCGTGCTGCAGCGCCTGGTCAACGTGAGCATCTCCAAGCAGCTCATGGCCCGCTACAACATACGGGTGAGCGAGACCGAGATCGACGCCGCGCTCAAGGACCCGGGCCAGTTCGAGTCGCCGCAGATCAACCTGCTGGCCAACGGCGTCTCGCCCAACGACGCCCGCGACTACGGTCGCATCATGGTCGGCCTGTCGAAGCTGCAGCAGCAGTTCGGCGGCGAGGCGGGCCGGCAGAAGCTGGGCCAGGAGTTCGCCTCCATCAAGGCGGTTTTCAACCCCCGTTACGGCGTGCTCAACCCGCAGCGCTCGCAGGAGAACCCCGCGCTGTTCCTCGACGCCGGCAGATTCGGCAAGCAGATCGAGCAGGCACAGCCGCAGCAGCAGCCGCAGGGCTGACCGTGCCGCTGATCGTCGTCACCACCTCGCCCAGGGTCGCGCCGGGCCTGCTGAGCCACCAGGCCTGGCAGGCATTGCGCTCGGGCCCTGTGCTCACCGGCTCGGCCGCCCATCCGCAGCTGCCCTACCTGGCAGAGGCCGGGATCGAGGCCGAGGTCGTCGAGCCGGACCCGCCCGCGCTGGCGCGGCGCGCGGTCACCGAGACCGTGGTGTGGCTGGCGCCGGTGTCCGAGCCCGAGGCCGAGGACTTCATGCGGGGCGTGGGACACGCGGCCGTCGCGCTCGACGAGCCGCCGGTGATCGAGGTCGTGCCGGGGTCGTACGACCTGCCGGGGGCGCGGGTGCTCGACCTGGTGGGCGTGATGGACCGGCTGCGCACCGAGTGCCCGTGGGATCGTAAGCAGACGCACGAGACGCTGGTCCCGTACCTGCTCGAAGAGGCCTACGAGGTGCTGGAGACCATCGAGCAGGGCGACCACGCGGCGCTGCGCGAAGAGCTGGGCGACCTGCTGCTGCAGGTGGTCTTCCACGCGCGGGTGGCCGAGGGCTTCGACGTGGACGACGTGGCCGCCGGGATCGTCGAGAAGCTCGTCCGCCGCCATCCCCACGTCTTCGGCTCCGTGCGCGCCGAGAGCGCCGACGAGGTCAACGCCAACTGGGAGGCCATCAAGGCGGCCGAGCGGGCCGCCAAGGGGCGCGAGTCGGTGCTCGAAGGGGTGCCGATGGGCCAGCCGGCGCTGTCGCTGGCCGCCCAGCTGCTGCGCAGGGCCGAGCGGGCGGGGGCGCCCGAGTCGCTTTCCTCCGCCGTCGGGCAGGGGGTCGCGCGCGAGCTGTTCGACCTGGTCCGGCGGGCCGCCGAGGCCGGGCTCGACGCGGAGGCCGAGCTGCGGGCCGCGGCGCGGGCCTACCGCGAACGGGTCCGCACGTGGGAGTCGGCGAGCGACTGAGTCCGCCTGAGCTCGCCGCGACGGGCCGTCTGGAGACCGCGCGGGTGCACGCCCGAGCAGCCCTGGCGGGCGGACGTACCGATAGGCTCTGACGGCATATCACCTTTCGATTTAGGAGCGCATCCCGTGGCTACCATCGAGGTCGTATACGCCCGCGAGATCCTCGACTCCCGGGGCAACCCCACGGTCGAGGTCGAGGTCGTGCTCGACGACGGCAGCAGCGGCCGCGCGGCCGTCCCGAGCGGGGCGTCGACCGGCCAGTTCGAGGCGGTCGAGCTGCGTGACGGCGGCAAGCGTTACGGCGGCAAGGGCGTGGAGAAGGCCGTCCTCGCCGTGACCGACGAGATCTTCGAGGAGATCAACGGGGTCGAGGCCGAGGACCAGCGCATCATCGACCAGATCATGATCGACCTGGACCGCACGCCCAACAAGGCCAAGCTCGGCGCCAACGCCATCCTGGGCGTCTCGCTGGCCGTGGCCAAGGCCGCCGCCGACAGCGCCGACCTGCCGCTCTTCCGCTACGTCGGCGGGCCCAACGCGCACGTGCTGCCCGTGCCGATGATGAACATCCTCAACGGCGGCGCCCACGCCGACACCAACGTGGACATCCAGGAGTTCATGATCGCGCCGATCGGCGCGGAGTCGTTCCGCGAGGCCGTGCGCGTCGGCACCGAGGTCTACCACGCGCTCAAGGGCGTGCTGAAGGAGAAGGGCTACGCCACCGGCCTGGGCGACGAGGGCGGCTTCGCGCCCAACCTGCCCTCCAACCGCGACGCGCTCGACCTGATCCTCGTCGCGATCGAGCGGGCCGGCTACGTGCCGGGCGAGGACGTCGCGCTGGCGCTCGACGTGGCCGCCTCCGAGTTCCACAAGGACGGCGTCTACACGATCGACGGCAAGGGCCTGTCGGCGCAGGAGCTCATCGAGTTCTACGCCGACCTGGTCGCCAACTACCCGCTGGTGTCGATCGAGGACCCGCTCGACGAGGAGGACTGGGCCGGCTGGAAGGCCATCACCGAGGCCCTCGGCGACAAGGTGCAGCTCGTCGGCGACGATCTGTTCGTGACCAACCCCGAGCGGCTGGAGCGCGGCATCAAGGAGGGCACCGCCAACGCCCTGCTGGTCAAGGTCAACCAGATCGGCACGCTGTCCGAGACCCTCGACGCCGTGGACCTGGCCCACCGCAGCGGCTACCGCTGCATGATGAGCCACCGCTCCGGCGAGACCGAGGACACGACGATCGCCGACCTCGCCGTCGCGGTCAACTGCGGCCAGATCAAGACCGGCGCCCCCGCCCGCTCCGACCGGGTGGCGAAGTACAACCAGCTGCTGCGCATCGAGGAGCTGCTCGATGACGCCGCCCGTTACGCGGGTCGCGCGGCGTTCCCGCGTTTTCGGCGCTAGTTTCGAGTACGGCTCGCGGCGCCCCTGACCCGGCCGCGAGCCGCACTTGAGGGGGTGTGCAGCAACTTGGCGAAGAGACCGCAGCTGACCGGGCGGGCCGCGATCCTGGCCGTCGTGGTGTGCGCGATCGCGATGAGCCTGGCCTACCCGGTGCGCGAGTACATCAGCCTGCGCCGCAGCATCTCCGAGCTGCGGGCGGAGAAGGCCAGGGTCGAGGCGGAGAAGCAGGCCCTGCTGGCCCGAGACCGGCAGAGCGACGACCCCAACTGGATCAAGAAGACGGCCAAGGAACGGCTCCACTACTGCGGGCCCGGCGAGAAGTGCTACGTGGTGATGGAGCCCGACCAGAGCAGGCAGCAGGCGGCGGTGAAGCAGCCCGCGGTCGTGCCGCCGTGGTACGAGACCCTGTGGGAGTCGGTGGAGGCCGCCGACAAGGGCACGGGACGCAGGGCCGTGACGGCCGCTGAGCCGTCCCAGGGGCCGTCCCAGGGGCCGGGTCGGGGGTCCGACGAGACTCCCGCCAAGCAGCCCTCGAAGCAGCCCGCCAAGCAGCCCACGAAGCAGCCCACGGAACAACCGACCGGGCAGCCCACCGGCCCGGCCATCGGACAGCCCACCAAGCAGCCGGCCGGGTGAGCCCGCCGGAGCGACCCGGCGGGCGCGCCCGGTGGGGCGGCCCGCTTGACGAGCCCGCCGGTGGAGCCCGCGACACGGAAGGAACGCGTTGGACAGCAAGGACGTCGAGGTCGTCGAGAAGCAGCTCGGGCGCCCGCCGAGAGGGCTGCGCGCGGTCGCGCACCGCTGCCCGTGCGGCAACCCCGACGTGGTGGAGACCGCGCCGCGGCTGCCCGACGGCTCGCCCTTCCCGACCCTCTACTACCTGACCTGCCCCAAGGCCGCCTCGGCCATCGGCACGCTTGAGGGCTCCGGCCTGATGCGTGAGATGCAGGCCAGGCTGGCCACCGAGCCCGAGCTGGCCGAGGCCTACCGGGCGGCGCACGACGACTACGTGGCCAGGCGCGACCAGGCGGCCGAGACGGCGGGCCTGGCCCCGCTTCCCCGCGACATGCAGAGCACGGGCGGGATGCCGGAGCGGGTCAAGTGCCTGCACGCGCTGGTGGCGCACGAGCTGGCGGTGCCCGGGGCCAACCCGTTCGGCAGGGAGGCGCTGGACGCGCTCCCCGACTGGTGGAGTGACGGACCATGCGTGTAGCCGCCGTCGACTGCGGCACCAACTCCGTACGCCTGCTCATCGCCGACGTCGGCGACGGCGAGCTGGGCGACGTCGAGCGGCTGATGGAGATCGTCCGCCTGGGCCAGGGCGTGGACAGGACCGGACGGCTGGCGCCCGAGGCGCTGGAGCGCACGTTCGCGGCCATGCGCGGCTACCAGGAGCTGATCCGGCGCCACGGCGCCACCGCCACCCGCGTGGTGGCCACGAGCGCGACGCGCGACGCGGCCAACCGGCAGGAGTTCGTCGACGGAGTACGGAAGATCTTCGGGGTGGAGCCCGAGGTGGTGACGGGGTCGGAGGAGGCCGAGCTGTCGTTCACGGGAGCGACGAGAGGGCTGCTGCGCCTGTCTCCCGAGACCGAGGTGCCGCAGGGCCCGCTGCCGCCCTACCTCGTGGTGGACATCGGCGGCGGCTCCACGGAGTTCGTGGTCGGCTCGGGCCACGCCGAGTCGGCGCTGTCGGTGGACATCGGCTGCGTCCGCCTGACCGAGCGTCACCTGCGCGACGCCGGCGACCCGCCCGCCGCGCCGGCCCTGGAGGCCGTGGTGGCCGACATCGAGGCCGCGCTCGACCGGGTGGAGGCGCAGGTGCCGGTCAGGCAGGCGCACACGCTCGTGGGCCTGGCGGGCTCGGTGACGACGGTGGCGGGCATCGCGCTCGGGCTGCCGGCGTACGACTCCGAGCGCATCCACCACTCGCGCATTTCCGCGGAGCAGGTGCACGAGGTGACGCGGCGGCTGCTCGCGATGACCCATGGTGAGCGCGCGGAGATCCCGGTGATGCATCCGGGAAGGGTGGACGTGATTGGCGCCGGAGCGCTCATTCTTGATCGGATCGTCCGTCGTTTCGCGTTTTCGCAGGTCGTCGTCAGCGAACACGACATCTTGGATGGAATCGCCTGGTCTCTAGCGACATAGCTGAAGAAATCCGGACATTTCTGATTCACAGTCACTGTTGAGAGTGTGATCAGTATTGTGCTTCAGTAAAGGGGCATTACGGGGGCTTTGTCATATCGCTGTGCGCGGAAGGCGCCGGCGTGACGACCGTTCCCGAGCGCGTCTCTTCCCCCAAAGGAATGGAGCACTCTCACATGATGTCTGTCGGGTTAGCACGTAAGGCCGCCGCGTTCGGCGCTTCGGCCGCGATGCTGGCCGGCTTGGCCGCGGGGCTCGTCGCGAGTCCGGCCCAGGCCGCCACCGCCGCCACGGCCTCGGCCGCCGGCAAGGCGGCGGCCAAGCCCGCGTCCAAGTCAAGGGCCTCGGTCTCCACGCCGAAGGCCTCGCCCCGTGCTCACGACGGCTCCTGCCCGGTCAAGGTCGACTTCTCGGCCAAGATCAGGGTGCCGGTCAAGGGCAAGACCGTGCTGGCCTACCGCTGGCTGCACGGTGACGGGTCCAAGAGCAAGGTCAAGGTGGTCCGGCTCAAGGGCAAGGGCACCAAGACGGTGACGGTCAGGCAGTCCATCACCTTCAAGGAGGACGTGAAGGGCTGGGAGGCCGTACAGGTCCTCGGTCCGAGGAAGTTCACCTCGAAGAAGGGCCGCTTCTCCGTCTCGTGCGAGCAGCCGCGGGACGACGACAAGGTGCGCACGCACCTCGACCGTACGGTCTCGGCCACCGCGTGGGCGAGCCCGAGCAGGTACGTCGGCCCCTGCACCCCCGGCGACAAGATCGACTTCGTCGGCCGCATCGAGACCAACCGCCCGACCTGGGTGCGTTACCGCTGGGTGCTCAACGGTGACGTGGTCGACTACGGCAAGATCAGGGTCCGCGACTCGCGCCGGGTCGGCTTCGGCATCTCCCCGCGCCACAGCGGCGAGGGCTACGCCCAGCTGCAGGTCCTGGGTCACGACGGCGCCTACTCCAACCGGGCCTACTACAAGGTCTGGTGCAAGGACTCGGCTCCCGAGATCCCCAGGCCGGTGACCAAGGTCTCCGCCAGCGCCACCGTGGTCAGCCTCAACTGCGCGGTCAACGCCTCCGCGGTCGTCACCTCGACCGGCGCCGGCCGGGTCGGCTACGTGTGGAAGCTGAACGGCAGCGTGGTGACCAGCGGCGACACCTACTTCGGTCGTAACGGCGGGTCGAAGTCGATCTCCGGCTTCTCCTCCCCGCTGAGCGGCGACGCCCGCAAGGGCGGCACGGTGACGCTGTCGATCAGCGGCCCGAACAACAGCGACCACGTCGTCAAGTCCTACAGCGCGTGCGAGGCCTCGGCCCCGGCGCCGACGGTGACCCCGACGCCGACGAAGACCCCGGAGCCGACGGCTCCCGCGGCGTCGTAGGGATCCGACACGGGATCCGACACCGGATCTGACACCGGATCTGACACTGGATCTGACACTGGGGCGCCGTAGGCGAGTGGGACGGCGCCTCCAGCACGACGAACCGGGTGGCACCCTCGGGCGCCACCCGGTTTTCTGGTTGCCACTACCGCGCTTTGCACAGTAGTGTGCTTCGCGTGGACAGCAGCCAACTGCTCAAAGGCGTGCTCGACCTGGCCGTGCTGGCCGTGCTCAAAGAACGTGACGGCTACGGCTACGACGTCGTGCGCCGGCTCAGGGAGGCCGGGCTCGACGAGGTGGGTGACGCCTCGGTCTACGGCACGCTGCGCCGCCTGTTCAAGGCGGGCGCCCTGACCTCATACGTGGTGGCCTCCGACGAGGGGCCGCACCGCAAGTACTACGGGCTCAACGACGTCGGCAGGCAGATGTACGCCACCTCGGCCAAGACCTGGGCCTCGTTCTCGGCCACGATGGCGACCCTGCTCAAGGAGGAACGAGAATGACCCCCGAACAGTACGCGCAGGCCGTACGTGAGGCCCTGGCGGATCATCCCGAGCGGCACGAACTGCTCGAAGACCTCGACGACCACCTGGGCGAGATCGCGGCGGAGTCGGACCTGCCGCTGGAGGAGCGGCTGGGCCCGCCCGGGGTCTACGCCGACGAGCTGGCGGCCGCCTACGGGGAGCGCCCTGAGAGCGGCGGAAGGCGCCGTACGGCCGCGCGCGAGTGGGGACGCAGGGTCGGAGCCCGTCTCCGGGTCTCCGCGGCCTACGGCGGCTTCACGGCCTTCCTGCCGGAGCTGCGGCCCGGCTGGTGGGTGCTGCGCGGCTACCTGCTGGCCATGGTCGTCGTGTCCCTGGCGGCGCAGGTGCGCCTGGTCCCGATGACCCCGAGCGACTGGGCCGTCGTGCTGGCGGGAGTCTTCGCCTCGGTCTGGTTCGGGCGGCGGGCCAGGAGCCGGCTGGTGGTGCTGGTCGCCGTGGCCGCGAACGCGGTGGCCGCGCTGGCGTTGTTCACGGGCATGGTGGAGGCGGGGGGTCTCACGACGCCCGAGCCCAGCCCGGCGGTCGCCACCGCCATCCCGATCGGGCGCGTCTACGTGCGGCAGGCCTCCTCCGACGGGGTCTACAACCTGCGGCCGTACGCCAAGGACGGCACGCCGCTGACCGACGTC
This sequence comes from Nonomuraea maheshkhaliensis, assembly GCF_039529435.1. Taxonomy (NCBI): domain Bacteria; kingdom Bacillati; phylum Actinomycetota; class Actinomycetes; order Streptosporangiales; family Streptosporangiaceae; genus Nonomuraea; species Nonomuraea maheshkhaliensis. Next base: position 12,522 of record NZ_BAAAMU010000040.1, on the reverse strand, counting down.
TACCTCTACGACCAGGACGGCAGGCCGTTCACGACCACGCCTGAGGACTACGGCTACCAGGTGGACAGGGCGTGCGGCGCCCCGGTGCTCAACCGCTACCCGCTGCCGCTGATCAAGGGTGAGGCGGCCATGGAGGCGGAGGTGGGCGCGGAGATGGAGACGCCCAAGCCCTCGGCGTGCCCGTCGGCCGCCCCGTCGGCGCGTCCGTCGGAGGGGCCCACGGTCACCGCGACCCCCGCGCCCGAGAAGGGCGACTGATCGGGCACCATCGGTGCCATGAGCTTCGTACCTCCCGGCACCGGCTGGCCCGACGACCCCGCGACCGCCGACACCCCCGTGGCGCTCGGCCCGGCGGACGTGCGCCGCATCGCCGCGGAGTGCGGCACCCTCGCCGAGCTCACGGCCGCGCAGTCGGTCTGCCGGGCGTGTCCCCGTCTGGTGGAGTGGCGCGAGGAGGTCGCGCGGGTCAAGCGGCGCGCGTTCGCGGACGAGACGTACTGGGGCCGTCCCGTTCCCGGATGGGGTGACGAGCGGCCGCGGATCCTGCTGGTCGGCCTGGCGCCGGCCGCCCACGGGGGCAACAGGACGGGGCGCATCTTCACCGGCGACAGGAGCGGCGACTGGCTGTTCGCCTCACTCCACCGCACCGGCCTGGCCGCGCGGGAGACCAGCACGTACGCGGGCGACGGGCAGCGCCTCATCGGCACGCGCGTGCTGGCCTCCGTGCGCTGCGCGCCGCCCGCGAACAAGCCGGCGCCGGAGGAGAAGGCCGCCTGCCTCCCGTGGATGGCCAGGGAGGTCGAGCTGGTCGCGCCGCACGTACGGGTGATCGTGGCGCTCGGCGGCTACGCCTGGCAGGCCATGTGGCCGGCGCTCAAGGCCGCGGGTTACGAGCTGCCCCGCGCCCGCCCGCCGTTCGGCCACGGGGCGGAGTACGAGATCCGGCACGCCGGGAGCCCCGTCACCCTGCTCGGCTGCTACCACCCGAGCCAGCAGAACACCTTCACCGGCCGCGTCACCGCCCAAATGCTGGACGACGTCTTCGAAAGGGCCAGGTCACTGGCTGTGTGACGCGTCCCACCACGCCCGGATTGGATTCGCCGAGAGGCCCTGACATATGCTTGTGAATGCTTTCACAAGCACTCCACGAGGGATGGGGCCTCAGGATGAACAAGCACATTTTGATCGTCGGCGGCGGATACGTCGGCCTCTACACGGCGCTGCGGCTGCAGCGCAAACTCCACCGTGAGCTGCGCGGCGGAGAAGTCCGCATCACCGTCATCGACCCCCAGTCCTACATGACCTACCAGCCGTTCCTCCCCGAGGCCGCCGCGGGCAACCTGTCGCCGCGCCACATGGTGGCGCCCCTGCGGCGGATCCTGCCGAAGGTGCACATCCTCAACGGAACGGTCACCAAGGTCGACCATGCGGAGCGCACGGTCACCTTCCAGCCGGCCGAGGGCGAGCCGCGCCAGGTGGCCTACGACGTGATCGTGATGGCCGCCGGCTCGATCTCCCGCACGCTGCCCATCCCCGGGCTCACCGACATCGGCATCGGCTTCAAGACCGTGGGCGAGGCCATCGCGCTGCGCAACCGCGTGCTGCACCTGCTCGACGTGGCCGAGTCGACCACCGACCCCGAGGTCAGGCGCAGGGCGCTGACGTTCGTGGTGGTCGGGGCCGGGTTCGCCGGCGTGGAGGCGCTGGCCGAGCTTGAGGACATGGCCAAGGACTCGACCCGCTACTACCGCAACATCACGCCCGCCGACATCCGCTGGGTGCTCGTCGAGGCCACCGACCGGGTGCTGCCCGAGGTCGGCCCCGAGATGGGCAAGTGGACCCTGGAGCAGCTGCGCGAGCGCGGCATCGACGTCAAGCTGCGCACCCGCCTGGAGTCCTGCGAGGGCGGTCGCGTGGTGCTGTCGGACGGCTCGGAGTTCGAGGCCGAGACGCTGGTGTGGACCGCCGGAGTCAAGCCCAGCCCCGTGGTCAACGACAGCGACCTGCCGCTCGACGAGCGCGGCCGGATCAAGGCCACCGCCATGCTCACCGTCGCGGGCACGCCGGGCGCCTTCACCGCGGGCGACGCCGCCGGGGTGCCGGACGTGACGAACCCCGGCCAGTATTGTGCCCCCAACGCCCAGCACGCGGTCCGCCAGGCCAAGGTGCTGGCCGACAACGTCGTCCGTCACCTTCGCGGGCAGGAACTGGTCGAATACCGCCACAAGTACGTCGGATCGGTGGCCGGTCTGGGCCTGCATCAGGGCGTGGCCAATGTCTATGGCGTCAAGCTTCGCGGATTCCCTGCGTGGTTCATGCACCGGACCTACCATCTGTCGCGGGTGCCGACGCTGAACCGCAAGGTCCGGGTCGTCGTCGATTGGACCCTGGCCCTGTTCTTCAAGCGAGAGACGATCTCACTGGGTGAGATGGAGCACCCGCGCGAGGGCTTCAGGGCCGCGGTGGCGACGACTCGCCGCTAACCCAGGTACGGCAGCGCCCCGGCGATCACCGCCGGGGCGTTTTCGGCACCCCTGGCGCAAGCGGAAGGGGTACCACGGGTGAGTCTTTCAGCGGTCACCGTGCTCGGTGTCGACCGGCCGGGCGTGATCGCCGCCGTAACAGGTTCTCTCGCGGACTGCGGGGCGAACATCCGGGACTCGACCATGACGCTGCTCGGCGGCCACATCGCGATGATGCTGCTGGTGTCGGGCGAGCTCGACTCCGCCGAGTTGCTGAAACGGCTGAAGGTGCCCGACCTGGTGATCAGCGCCTCGGCGGTGGAGGCCCGCCGTCACTTCTGCGACGAGGGCGGCGGGCTGGCCTACGTGCTGACCGTGCACGGCCCCGACCGGCCGGGCATCGTCTCCGCCATCAGCGCGGTGCTCGCCGAGGACAGGGGCAACATCACGGGCATGAGCACCAGGCTCAGCGGACGCCTGTACGTGCTCATCGCCGACGTCGAGCTGCCCAAGGACGTCGACGTGGCGGCGCTCATGCGCCGGCTGGCGGCCACGGGGGCGAGTCTCGACTCCGACATCACCTTCAGACCCGTAGAACCGGATCTCCTGTGACAGGGACAGGAGGAACGGTGCGTGAGGTGCTCGGCGCCCCGCACCCCCTCCTGTCCGCCGTGGCGGAACCGGTGGACCCGACCGACCCCGCGGTCGTGTCCGCCGCGGAGGACCTCCTGGCCACCCTGCGCGCTGAGCGGGGGACGACGGGGCTGGCCGCCCCCCAGATCGGCCTGAGCCTGCGCCTGATCGCCTTTGACGCCGGTCGCCACCCCAGAAGCCGGTCCTGGGCCGGGGAGCTCGTGGTGGCCAATCCACGGCTCTCGCGCGCGGCCCACTGGGACGAGGGCAGGGAGGGGTGCGCGTCCGTCGAGGGGCTCACGGCCGACGTGCGCCGTGCGACGCGTATCACCGTACATGGGCATTTGCCAGGCAGCGGCGAGGCGGTCACCATCGAAGCGGACGCGTTCGAAGCTCGTTGCATTCAGCACCAACTGGACCATCTAGACGGTCTACTCTTCTTGGACAGAGTCCCTGGAGCCCTATCACTTCACCGCAGACTTCACACTTGTGGCGCCTGATGCGAAGTTGTGCTCCTCGGAAGCATGGTCCGTTTCGTATGATTGCGGCGCCCCCGTAGCCCAATGGCAGAGGCAAACCCCTTAAAAGGGTTGACGTGCGGGTTCGAATCCCGCCGGGGGCACTTGCCATCTTCATTGTCCTCGGGTCTCTGACCTGGAGGTTTACCGCGATCGACGGACGGGTCCCGGCCGGCCCTTCTCGGTCGATATCGAGTTGTTATGGAGTTGTCCTGTCACCGGGCGGTCACTGCTGGTGGAGGGCCGGTGCCGTCGGGGCTGTGGGGCCTGTCGGACGGGTGGGTAAGGTCTCGCTCACTGGCTGTTGATGTAGGCGCGCGTTTACCCGGCCGAGCGGTTTTCGTACGCACCGCGATATTGACAACGTGTCCGGTTTCTGCTTTCTCCCGGCCTGCCGGAGTTTCTTTCCGTGAATGGTTGACTACGCTTTACAACCGGCCCTTTTCGGTTCGGGATAACGGCGTTAGTGGACACCGGCCGGCTCCCGGCCCCATCGCAGCCCCATCGCCGTCCCGCCGCCGCCCGATCTCCCGCCCGATCTCCCGCCCGATCTCCCGCACGTCGCCGCCAGGTCCGGCCCCGCCCGCCCGGCGCCCGCCCTCCGCCCGACCGGCACCCTCCCGGCGGGTTTCCCCGCGGACGGGGGCGGGGAACTTCGCGGCGAGGCGGTTCGTTGTGAACCCAGCCGAAGTCCCGAATGAACATCGATCTGAGCGTCTAGTTGACCAAGGTGCCGCCGCGCATCGTAGGCTCGGCGTCACAGGAGGCAGCGATGGAGAGCAAGAACCCCGTATTCAGCAGGTCGCGGCAGCAGGCCGCGACGGGCTGGGGCGGCCCCAGTCCGTCCCCCGAGCAGTTGCAGAACATGTACGACTCCCCGTCGTACGCACCCCCGGCGCGGCCGGCGTTCCGAACCATGACGCTCGACGACGTCGTGGTCCGTGGGTTCATGACCCTCGGCACCCTCGTCGTGGCCGCCGCCGCGGCCTGGATTCTCAACGTGCCCCCGATGGTGGCCATCGGCGCTGCGGTCGTCGCGCTGATCCTGGGGCTGATCGCCTCGTTCACGCAGAGCACCAACCCGGCGCTCATCCTGGGCTACGCCGCGTTCGAGGGCGTCTTCCTCGGCAAGATCAGCGCCGTCTTCGAGGGGATGATCAGCGGCATCGTGATGCAGGCGGTCCTCGGCACGGCGTTCGCCTTCGGCGCGGTGCTGACCGTCTACTCGCTGCGCATCGTCAGGGTCACCCCCAAACTGGTGAAGTTCACGGTCGCCGCCGCCATCGCCGCGCTCGGGCTGATCCTGGTCAACCTGCTCGTCGGCTTCTTCGTCGAGGGCGGTCTCGGCCTGCGTACCGACAGCCCGATCGGCTGGATCTTCAGCGTCGTGATGATCCTGATCGGCTGCTTCTTCCTCCTGCTCGACTTCGACTCGATCGAGCAGGGCGTCAAGCAGGGCGCTCCCGAGAAGTTCGCCTGGCAGTGCGCGTTCGGGCTGACGCTGAGCCTGGTGTGGATCTACCTGGAGGTGCTGCGGTTCATCAGCTACTTCAGCAGTAGCGACTGACCGTCACCACTTACGGTCGTCAGGGGCCTCGCCGTCAAGGCGGGGCCCCTTTCGCTGTGCGATCGAAGATCTACCCGCCGTCACGAAATGATGCCTGGCTCAGGGCTTGCCATTCGCACGTCCATGTTGCAGTGTCAAGCAAAGGACCTTAATCCGCGGAGGTGCCCATGTCCTTGAACCACTCACCGGAGACGCAGACGAAGCTGATAGCAAGGGTCCCAACGATCACGGGACGCGAACTCCCCGAGTGGTTCCAAGCCATCGACAACGGCCCGGCTTTCCTCAGGTGTGACGAGCGGGCCAACTGGCTCGCCGACGAGCACGGGCTGACTCACGGCTACGCCGCCGCCATCGTCCACGAGCACGAGCGGCACCGCCGTAACCGCATGGGCTTCATCTAAGCCCAACCGCCCCCGCGCCCGTGCCGCAAGCGCGGGCGCGTCATCATGAGGGCATGGACATCGACAAGGCCCTCGGCTTTCTCCGCGACAACCACCGAGCGGTCCTGCTGACCCGGCATCGCGATGGGCGCCCGCAGATGTCGCCGGTCACGGCAGGGGTGCAGGACGGTCACATCGTCATCAGCACCAGGGAGACCGCGGCCAAGGTGCGCAACGCCCGCCGCGACTCCCAGGTGTCGCTGTGCGTCTTCACCGACCGCTTCTTCGGCGACTGGATCCAGGTCGACGGCACCGCCGAGATCGTCTCGCTGCCCGAGGCGATGGAGCCGCTGGTCACGTACTACCGCGACATCTCCGGTGAGCATCCCGACTGGGACGACTACCGCGCCGCCATGGTCAGGGACCGCCGCGTCATCATGCGCGTCACGCCGGTCCACGCCGGCCCCGACCGCCACGGCTGACCCGCAACGGCTGACCGGCACGGCTGATCGGGATCGCCGATCGGCGCGGCCGGCCGACGTGGCTGACCGGCCGACGGCCGGGTCGCGTTTCCGCGCCCCGGCCGCTCGTCGCGTGGCCGCTCAGACGCCCGATCGTGCGCCTGGCGTCAGCTCAGGCGCTCGATCACCATCGCCATGCCCTGGCCGCCGCCCACGCACATCGTCTCAAGGCCGATGCTCTTGTCGTGGTGCTGCAGGCTGTTGATCAGCGTCGAGGTGATCCGGGCGCCGGTCATCCCGAACGGGTGCCCGACCGCGATGGCCCCGCCGTTGACGTTGAGCCGGTCGAGGTCGATCCCGAGCTCCCGGTAGGAGGGGATCACCTGGGCTGCGAACGCCTCGTTGATCTCCACCAGGTCGACGTCGTCGATCGCCATGCCGGCCCTGGACAGCGCCATCTTCGACGCCTCGACCGGCCCCAGCCCCATGATCTCGGGCGACAGCCCGGTGACGCCGGTGGAGACGATCCTGGCCAGCGGCGTGATGCCCAGCTCGGCGGCCTTGACGTCGCTCATGATGACGACGGCCGCGGCCCCGTCGTTGAGCGCGCAGCAGTTGCCCGCCGTGACGGTGCCGTCGGGGCGGAAGACGGGCGCGAGGGAGGCGACCTTCTCGTACGTCGTGCCCGCCCTGGGCCCGTCGTCCTTGCTCACCACGGTGCCGTCGGGCAGGGTCGCCGGCGTGATGTCCTTCTGCCAGAACCCGTCGGCCAGCGCCTTCTCGGCCAGGTTCTGCGACCGTACGCCGAACTCGTCCTGCTCCTGGCGGGAGACGCCCTTGAGCTGGGCGACGTTCTCGGCCGTCTGCCCCATGGCGATGTAGACGTCCGGAACGGCGTCGTCCTCGCGCGGGTCGTGCCAGGTGCGGCCGCCCTCGGCGAACGCCTTCGTCCGGCCGCCCGCGTCGAGGAAGACGGGGTTGTGCGTGTCGGGCAGCGAGTCGGAGTTGCCCTTGGCGAACCTGGACACGGTCTCGACCCCGGCCGAGACGAACACGTCGCCCTCGCCCGCCTTGATCGCGTGGAAGGCCATCCTGGTGGTCTGCAGCGAGGAGGAGCAGTAGCGGGTCACGGTGGTGCCGGGCACGTTGTCGAGCCCCAGCATCACCGCCACCACCCGGGCCATGTTGAAGCCCTGCTCGCCTCCCGGCAGGCCGCATCCCAGCATGATGTCCTCGATCTGGGACGGATCGAGCTGGGGCACCTTGGCCAGCGCCGCCTGGATCATCTGCACGGTCAGGTCGTCGGGCCTGATCTCCTTCAGCGAACCCTTGAAGGCTCGTCCGATCGGGGAACGCGCGGTTGCGACGATGACTGCCTCGGGCATGGCCCCTCCTCTGTCGGCGCTAATTGTAGAACTATATTCCAGTTCACCACGCGCGGCCCGCCCGGCCCATCGCTTATCCGTACATACCCGGCGCCGTCGCTGTGTGGTCATTGACCGCGTGCACGGCGCCCTTCTCGTCGCGCCACAGCCGCCAGCCGTCCTGACTGCCCGTGAACCAGGGCGGCGGGGCCGTGGCGGGGGAGATCCGCTGCCCGGTGGCGAGGTCGTACTCGCAGACGGCGGCGGTGGCGTAGAAGCCGGGCGCCTGCCCGCGCAGCGGCAGCGGCTTGGGGTCGGTGACGCAGAAGGACCAGCCGCGCTCCTCCTCCACCGGCACGGGCCGGCCGGAGGCGATGTCGAACGCCGTGCCCTTGGCGCCGTGCTTGAGGAAGCCGAGCCGGTCCATCCCGTCGGGGAAGGCCAGCCACCAGCCGGAGCCGGGCACGTCGGCGGCGGTGATCTGGCCGAGCACCCGGCCGGAGGCCGAGTCGAGCCGGGCGAAGCCGCCGTAGCCGCCCTCGCGGTCCACCGGGCGTACGACGGGGGCGGCGCCGGGGTTGCCGCTGGGATAGACGCGGACGACGGAGGGCCGCATCCAGTTGATCGTCCCGTCGGCGATCTTCACGGAGAAGAGCCCGAAGGCGGACAGCTTCTTGCTCCGCGGGTTCGTGTACGGGGCCACGTAGCCGACCAGGTCGTCGCCGGTCGAGCCGAAGGCCCAGCCGCCCGACAGATCGATGCCGGGGCCGAGCGCCTGCTCGATCGGCTGCTGCCACTGCAGCTTGCCGGTCTTGAGCTCGTACGACTCCACCATGGGGTTGGTGGCCAGCCGCAGCAGCAGCACCCGGCTCTCGTCGGACCACTCGACCTCGGAGATCCCCGGCAGCTTCCATAGTTGCTTGCCGGTCGCCGGGTCGAGCACCACCATGCGGGCCTTGGCCAGGGCGGTGTGCTCCGACAGGCACACGTACGGTCCGCACCGTTGCGGCCCGAACGTCGAGTGCACGGGCCTGGACCACTTCTGCGCGCCCGACAGGGCGTCACGGGCGACGAGGGTGGCGTTCCAGCGGCCCTTTTTGCCCGGGTCGAGCGCGACGATCACGCTGTCGCCGCCGCTCGTCTCCACGATCGCGGGGGTGGAGACCCCCATGCCGGGCAGCCGGCCGGCCATGGTGGCGGGGTGGGCCCACAGGCGCCTGCCGTCGCGCAGGCCGATGGCGACGGTTTCGAGGGCTCCGCCGGGCTTCATCGAGGTCGTGGCGACCACCCCGCCGCCCACGGCCATCCGGCTGACGGCGTTGACCTGGCCGTTCTCCCAGGTCGTGAACTTCGTGGTGGCCGCGTCGCTGCCGGAGCAGGCCGTCACGGCGAGGGTTCCGGCGAGGGCGAGGGAAGGTTTCCAGTGGGGCCGGAGCACGGGCAATCCACTCCAAAGTGGGACGAGGAGTGACGGCTCCGACGCGAAGGGTGACCGGCTGGGGGCGTGGTCCCGCCGAGCCGTTCAGGCGTCGTTGACTGGCTCGCCGAGCCGACGGCGGAACAACGTGGCCCACTTCCCGTGCAGGCCCGTCGCCCGCCCGTCGACCCTGGTCGCGGTGACCTCGGTGCCGGGCTCCTCCGCGGCCGTAGCCGCCGCGAGATAGATCGGTTGCAGTGCTTCGCCGCGTGCGGGGCGCGGCTCAGGCCACAGCCCCAACGCAGCGCACACTGACGGTAGCACCGCGTAAGCGGCCTGCGCGTAACCTCGGTCACTTGGATGGAAACGATCGGGTCCGAACATTTCTGTCGGGTTTGTCGCGAACTCCGGGCCAAGGACGTCGGCGAACGCCACCGTACGGCCGCCGGCGTCCACCACCGCCACCGTCTGCGCCGCCGCGAGCTGCCGGCTCCAGCGCCGCGTCACCCAGCGCAGCGGTTGCGCGATGGGCCGCACGGTGCCGAGGTCGGGGCACGTGCCCACGACCACCTCGACCCCCGCGTCCCTGAGCCGCCGCACGGCCTTGGACAGATGTCGTACGGCGGTCGCGGGCGGCGTCTGCGTGATGATGTCGTTCGCGCCCACGAAGATCACCGCCAGGTCGGGCTCCATCGCCAGCGCCACGTCCACCTGCTCGGCCAGCTCGGCCGAGGGCGCGCCGGACTTGCCCGCGACCACCAGGCGCACCGGGCGCTCGGCGACCGCGGCCAGGCCGTTGGCGAGCAGGACTCCGGGGGTCTTGGCGGGGTCGGTCATGCCCAGGCCCACGGAGGTGGAGTCGCCGAGCATGGCCATTTTGAGTGGTTCGCCGGGAAACGCCCCGTACAGGCCGTCGGCGACGGGCCCGTCGAGCCCGTGAGGCCGGCCGATGGCCTTGCGCGCGAGCAGCCCTTCAGCGATCAGCAGCCCGTACGCCGTGGCTCCGAGAGCCGTGAGGCCGCCTCCACCGAGTGCCGCCGCCGTTGCGATCTTCCGCGCCGCGCGCGCCATGCCAGCTGGCCAGACCACGTACGTGCCCTCCCCGGTCGAACTCGGCGGTAGCGTTTGCTTGAAAAGTAGCCGAGGGCCTGCCACCCCCACCGGACCTCGGCCGTCGGCAAGCTGATCAAGCTTCGGCAAAGAAGGTGAACACCTCGGTGCGCGTTTACGATTCCCTGGTCGACCTCATGGGGAACACCCCGCTGGTCCGGCTGCACAAAGTCACCGCGGGAGTTCCCGCCCAGGTGCTCGCCAAGGTCGAGTACTTCAACCCGGGGGGCTCGGTCAAGGACCGCATCGCGGTCCGCATGATCGAGGCGGCGGAGAAGTCGGGCGAGCTGCGCCCTGGCGGCGTGATCGTGGAGCCCACCTCCGGCAACACGGGGGTGGGGCTGGCCATCGTGGCCCAGCGCAAGGGCTACCGGTGCCTGTTCGTGGTGCCCGACAAGGTGGCCCAGGACAAGATCTCGGTGCTGCGCGCGTACGGGGCCGAGGTCGTGGTCTGCCCGACCGCCGTCTCGCCCGACCACCCCGACTCCTATTACTCGGTCTCCGACCGGCTGGCCCGCGAGGTGCCCAACGCCTGGAAGCCCGACCAGTACTCCAACGTCAACAACCCCGACTCCCACTACCACTCGACAGGTCCAGAGGTGTGGGAGCAGACCGAGGGCCGGGTCACGCACTTCGTGGCCGGCATCGGCACCGGCGGCACGATCAGTGGCACCGGGCGCTACCTGAAGGAGGTGTCCGACGGGCGGGTGAAGATCATCGGGGCCGATCCCGAGGGCTCCGTCTACTCCGGCGGCTCCGGGCGCCCCTACCTGGTCGAGGGGGTCGGCGAGGACATCTGGCCGGCCACGTACGACACCGAGGTCTGCGACGAGATCATCGCGGTGTCCGACAAGGAGTCGTTCAACATGACCCGCAGGCTCGCCCGCGAGGAGGGGCTGCTGGTCGGCGGCTCCTGCGGCATGGCCGTGGTGGCGGCGCTGCGGGTGGCGGCCAAGGCGGCGCCCGACGACGTGGTGGTCGTGCTCCTGCCGGACGGCGGCCGCGGCTACCTGTCGAAGATCTTCAACGACGACTGGATGGCCGACTACGGCTTCCTGACCACCTCGTCCGAGGAGGGCCTGGTCGGCGACGTGCTCGCGCGCAAGCGGCCGGGGCTGCCGGAGTTCGTCCACGCCCACCCCCACGAGTCGGTCGGCACGGCCATCGCGATCATGCGCGAATACTCGGTCTCCCAGCTCCCGGTCATGAAGGAGGAGCCGCCGGTCATGGCGGCCGAGGTGGTCGGCTCCATCGTCGAGCGCGACCTCCTCGAAGCGCTCTATCACGGCAGGCTCTCCTCCGACGACCCGATCGCCGATCACATGTCCGCGCCGCTACCCACGATCGGCAGTGGTGAACCTGTGGCGCGTGCGGTGGAAGCGCTGGAGAAGGCCGATGCGGCCGTTGTGCTGGAAGACGGCAAGCCCTCCGGCCTGCTCACCCGGCAGGACCTGCTCGCCTTCCTGGCCAACCACTAGGGCTTCAAGATCGACTGGATCACGGTGCCGAGGCCCTCGCCGCCGCGGCCCTCGGCGTCGGCGCGCTCGAACAGCCGCCGCAGCGCCGTCGGCACCGTGATCTCCACCCCGGCCTCCGCCAGCGCCTCCACGGCGTGGCCGAGGCCGACGGCCTGCATGTGCAGGGAGTTCAGCTCGCCTGGATAAGAACCGGCCGCGAATTCCTCGGTCAGCTGCCTGACGAACCCCATGGGCCCGTCACCACCCAGCTGGGTGAACGTCTCCCGCGCGAACGGCAGGAACACCTCCGGCGCCACCCCGGCCGTGCGCAGCAGCGCCATCGCGTGCATGTAGCTGGTCAGGCTGGACCAGAAGATCAGCAGCTGCGCCTGGTAGAACATCATCGCCAGGCCCTCGTCGGCCCCCACGTAGGAGACCTCGCCGAGCGCCTCCAGCACGGGCGCGTGCCGGTCGAGCACGTCCTTCTGGCCGCTGTAGAACGTGTACGCCCCCGGCTGCCCGATCCCCGGCGGCGGCACCATGATGCCTCCCGTGATCAGCGTGCCCCCGCGCTCCGCCACCCGGCGGGCCGCCGCGCGCAGCTCGCCGGGACTGCCCGAGCTGAGGTTGACCACCACCTTCCCGTCCAGCCGGGCGTCGCCGAAGCTGTCGTCCATCGCCTGGTAGCCGATCTGGCTCACCACCAGCAGCTCGCCGTCCACCGCGCTCGCCGACCGCCTGGCGCCCTTCGCCACCAGCGGGTCCGCCTTGCTCGCCGTACGGTTCCACACCGCCACCTCATGGCCCGCGGCCAGGAACGTCTCGGCCATCTTCGACCCCATCGGGCCCAGTCCCACAACCGTCACTTGACTCATGCCGCCCACCATCGAGCAGGCCGCTACGGAATTCCTTCGGCTCCGCCACGGGTTGGCATGGACGTGCTGCGTTTCGAGGTTCTGGGGCCGTTGCGAGTGGTGGCCGGCGACGGCTCGCCGGTGCGCGTGCCCGAGCCGAAGGTGCGCGCGCTGCTGGCCGACCTGCTCGCGCACGGCGGCGGTCCCGTGCCGGCGGACCGGCTGATCGACGACCTGTGGGGCGCCCGGCCCACCCGCAACCCGGCCGGCACCCTCCAGGCGCGCGTCTCCGAGCTGCG